>JASFUV010000062.1:0-6523 GCA_050050155.1 Acidimicrobiia bacterium
TCTATGCCGCCGCCGGAGCCGACGTCACGATCACCTGCCCGAGCGCAGCGAGCCCGACCCTGCCGCCGACCCAGGCCAACGTCGCCTGGAGCAGCACCGGCTTCCCGTCGGTCCCGTAATACGGTCGATCACGAACGAGGGGACGGGCTCCACACCCGTCCCCTCGGACGCGTCCGGGGCCTGCGGGAAATGCCGCCTCGGGGACGGGCGGGTCTCTAGCCTCCCATCACGGGAGGTCATGTGACGGCGTCGGCGGCGATACTCGGGGCCCTGCTCGGGCTGTCGTTCGGGTCGTTCGTCAACGTGATCGCCTTCCGGGTCCCGCGACACCTGTCGATTATCCGTCCTGCCTCCCGCTGCCCACAGTGTGAGGTGACCATCGGGTCCCGGGACCTGATCCCGGTCCTGTCCTGGATCGTGCTGCGGGGCCGCTGCCGCAACTGCGGGGCCGCCATCTCGGTGCGCTACCCGATCGTGGAGGCCTTCACAGGACTCCTCTTCGTCGCGGCGGCCCTCGTGCTCGGCGCGGTGTGGGTGCTCCCTGCCTACTGGGCGTTCATCGTGATCACGATGGCCCTGTCCCTCATCGACATCGACCACAAGCTCATCCCGAACCGGGTTCTCTTCCCCGGCATGGCGGTGGCAGGGACGCTGCTCGTGATCGGTGCCGTGGTCGACGGCCATCCCGGCTGGCTGATTCGTGCCGTCGCCGGGAGCGCGGGGTATTTCGCGGGACTCCTCATCCTCGCCCTGATCGCGCCCCGTGGGGGACTGGGGATGGGCGACGTCAAGCTGGCCCTCCTCCTCGGGCTGTTCCTCGGGTACCAGGGATGGGAACAGGTCGTGCTCGGCGCCTTCCTCGCCATTCTCCTCGGAGGCGTCGTGTCGGTCGTACTCCTCGCCACCCGCCGCAAGGGGCGTCGCGACACGATTCCGTTCGGTCCCTACCTCGTCGCCGGCGCCTACCTCACGGTCGCGTGGGGCCGGCAGATCCTCGACTGGTACCTCGGCTAATCCCGAAAATCGCGCTCTGCAGTGCCCGTTGTACTCGCGGACCGCGCCGCGGGTAGCCTGTGTTTGGCCCCTCCCGACCGGAGGAGCTACGATCAATACCGGGTCGAATGACAGCGCTGTAATTCGACCCGACCCGGGGCTCCACAATCGAGCGGAGATGAAATGGCCGTAACGGTTGGCCTGGACATCGGTGGTACTGCCGTCAGAGCGGCCGTCCTCGATTCCGCCAAGAGCCGGTGGGTGCTGCGCCGGTTCGCCGAGATGCCGCTCCCACCCGGTGCCGTGACCGCAGGCGAGATCGTCGACGAGGGCGCCGTGTCCGAGGCCCTCTCCGCCCTGTGGCGCCGCGCCAAACTCCCGAAACGCCGCATCGTCGTCGGGCTCGCCAGCCAGCGCCTCGTCGTGCGCCAGGTCGACGTTCCCAACCTCGGCCCCGAAGAACTCGCCGAAGCGCTGCCGTACCAGGTGCAGGATTCCATCCCCCTCGCCGTCGACGAGGCCGTCCTCGACTACGTGCCCCTCGAGGACTTCATGACCGAAGAAGGCGACGCCATGCAATCCATCTTGGCGATCGCGGTGCATCGTGAGATCGTCGAGGCGGTGATGCGGGTCTTGCACGACGCCAGGCTCACCCCTGCCGCCATCGACCTGCAGCCCTTCGGGCTGGTGCGCGCCGTGTTCGGCATCGAGCCGGGGGTCGGGTCGCCCCTCCAGGCGCTGGTCGACATCGGCGCCTCGGTCACCCAACTCGCCGTCACGCGGGGCGGCACCGCCCGCTTCGTTCGGCTCCTCCCCAGAGGCGGCGATGACTTCACCGCGGCGCTCGTCGAGCACCTCGAGATCGAACCCGACGAGGCCGCCGACCTGAAGGCCCGCATCGGGGTCCGCTCCGAGGGTATGCCCGGCGACCAGGATCCGGACGCCGAGGCGCAGCGCATCCTCACCCAGAAGGCCGACGAGCTGATCGATGACATCCGCGGCTCGATCGACTTCTTCCTGACCCAAACCGAGGGGGCCGCCCTGGAGCGCCTCGTCGTCGCCGGCAACGGGGCACGGCTTCCCCATCTGGCGAACCGGATGGCGCGCCTCATGGGGGTCCAGGTCGAACCCGCCAAGATCCTCGACGTCGTCGAGGTGGGACGCGTCGACCTCGGCGACGACGAGATGCTCGAAGCGCAACCGGTCATACCGACGGCGCTCGGGCTGGCCCTGTGGGGTGAGGTCTGATGCGACCCATCAACCTCCTCCCGCCCGAAGCCTTCGAGCGGAGCGCAGGCCGCCGCCGGGTCTTCCGCCTCGCCCTCATGGGCGTGCTCTACCTCGTCATCCTCGGGCTGCTCTTCGTGCTGGCCCGCGGCGACACCGCAGACGTGCGGCAGGCCGTCGCCGACCAGCAGGCCGTCAACACCGGGCTCCAGACCCAGCTGGCGGAGATGCAGGGGGCCGACGAGCTGGTGCTGCGCTACGACGAAGACGCCGCCCTCATCGAAGCCGTCTTGACCGCGGACGTGTCGTGGGGACGGATCCTCAACGACCTCGGCCGCATGATCCCCGACAGGGTGTGGCTCAACCAGTTCCAGGGGAGGGTCGACCTCGACCCGGAATCCCCGGCGGAGGGCAGCCTCCAGGTCACCGGAACCGGCTTCTCGTTCGGCGACGTCGCCGCGTGGCTGCGGTCCCTCGACTCTGACCGCTTCCCCTCGGTGGCCGGCACGTGGGTCTCCAGCGTGTCCGGCGAGAACATCGGGGACATCCCGGTGGTGAGCTTCGAATCCACGACCTCGCTGACCCGGTCCGCCCTCACCGAGCGAGTCGAGGAGCGCATCCCGGAGGTCGGGCGATGAGACGCTCCATGCTGTGGCTCGTGGTCGCCGGGCTCCTCGTGGGCACCCTCGGGTGGTGGATGTTCCTCATGTCACCGGAGCGATCCGCCACCTCCGACGCCCAGGCCGAGCTGGACGCGGCCCAGATCAGAGAGACCACGATCCGGTCCCAGATCGCCCAGCTCACCGACATCATCGACAACGAGATCACCTACCGGTTCGCCATCGGCGAGATGGAGACTGCGATCCCGGTCCTGCCGCAGGCCGACGTCTTCATCGACGATCTCACCTTCCTGGCACAGAGCACCGGCATCGACATCTTCTCGATCAACCTGTCACCCCCCGCCGCGATCGATCTCAGCGACCTCGGGCAACCCGGCGTCGAGGCGTATCAGGTATCCGTGGCGATCACGGCGCAGGGCCAGTACTTCGAGGTGCTCGGCTTCCTGTACGGGCTCGAGGCGATGGACCGCCTGGTCAGAGTCGACTCGATCGGCCTCTCGCCCGAGGATGCCGCCGGGGACCAGACGGCGCCGCCGGAGGAGACCGACGAGTCCACCACCACGACGACGATCGCCGAGCCGCGCCTCCGGCCCGAGCCCGACGTGCTCGGCATCGATCTCTCGCTGCGGATCTTCACCCGCACCGGCACCGACCTCACCGCCCCGGCCGACACCGAAGCGACGACAACGACGACCGAGGCCGGCACGACCACCGATCCGGAGGCGGCACAATGACCTGGCGGAGACTGCGTGGGGCGGTTGCCGGGCTCATCGCGGCCGGCCTCATCGCGGTCGGTGCCACCGCAGGCTGGATGGTCGTCACGTCCGGTGTGCTCGCGTCCCAGCCGACCCATCCCGACGACGGAACCCCGCTCAGCGCCGCCCCCGAAGCCATGGAAGTGGAGGCGCCGGCCCCCCTCTCCGCCACCTTCCAGATCTCCCAGCCACGCGACCCCTTCCGTCCCCTCATCGGCGAGGGATCGACCAGCGGCGACATTCCCGGCGTCGGTGGTGATCCCGGCGAGGAACCCGACGACGGCTTCACACCCTCTGCCACCACCATCACGCTCGAGGAGATCCGAGAGGTGAGCAGCGTGCTCCGGGCCACCGTCGTCGTCGGCACGGTGAGCTACGACGTCGGCGTCGGCGACACGTTCGCCGTCTCCTACAAGGTGATCAGCCTCACCGAGGACAAGGGAGTCTTCACGTTCGGCGACAACGCCTTCGAGCTCACGATCGGCCAGCAGATCCTGAAATAGCGGACCGAGACCAGATCTCCGCTGAATGCGGAGCCCCGAGGGGCGGAGGGCCGGGCAACCGGCCCTCCCCCTGTTTCCCGGGCAAGGCGCGGGACGGGCGGCCGACACGGGTCGCGCCGAGCGGTACCATCAGGCGCCATGTTGCGTTTCCTCACCGCAGGCGAGTCCCACGGTCCGGCCCTCGTCACCGTCGTCGAAGGTCTCCCGGCCGGTTTAGAGGTGTCCATCGATGCCATCGCAGCCGAACTGGCACGGCGCCGGCTCGGGTATGGCAGGGGACGCCGCATGCAGCTGGAACGTGACGAGCTGGAGCTCGTCGGGGGGGTGCGTTTCGGCCGCACCCTCGGCAGTCCGGTTGCGGTCCTCATCAGGAACACCGAATGGCCGAAGTGGACCGAGGAGATGTCGCCGGCCCCCGGCACCGCCCGGCGCCCAATGGTGACGCCGCGGCCGGGGCACGCCGACCTGGCCGGCATGCTGAAGTACGACAGCCACGACGCCCGGGACATCCTGGAGCGGGCCTCGGCGCGCGAGACGGCGGCCCGCACCGTCGTCGGAACGCTCGCCAAGGGGCTCCTCGCCTCCCTCGACATCAGTGTCCTGAGCCACGTGGTCGCGATCGGCTCGGTCACGGCCCCCCCGGGGAACCTGCCGGGCCCCGACGACCTCGCCGCCATCGACGCCTCTCCGGTGCGGGTCTTCGATCCCACCCACGCCGACGCCATGGTCGCCGAGATCGAAGCCGCCAAGGCCGATCGCGACACCCTCGGCGGCGTCGTGGAGGTCCTCGCCTACGGCGTGCCGCCCGGCCTCGGCAGTCACGTCCACCACGACCGTCGCCTCGACACCCGCCTCGCCGCCGCTCTCATGTCTATGCAGGGCATCAAGGGGGTCGAGCTCGGTGACGGCTTCACGGTTGCGGGCAGGCGGGGCACCGCATCCCACGACGAGATCTACTACGAGGACGGCGAGTTCGTCCGCCACACGTCCCGCGCCGGCGGCACCGAAGGCGGGATCAGCATCGGGGGGCTCCTCCGGGTACGGGCTGCCATGAAGCCCATCTCCACGGTGATGCGCCCCCTCGACACCGTCGACATCACGACGAAGGAATCGGCCAAGGCGTTCCGGGAACGCAGCGACGTCTGCGCGGTTCCGGCGGCAGGCGTCGTCGCCGAGCACATGGTGGCGATCGTGCTCGCCCAAGAGGCCCAGCGGAAGTTCGGTGGTGACACCGTCGCCGACATACGCACCGCGCTCGAGGCATACCGGCGGCGGGTCGCAAGTTTCTGACCGCATGGACAGGCACCTCTGGCTGGTCGGAATGATGGGAGCCGGGAAGAGCTCGGTCGGCGCCGCCCTGGCGCTGCGCCGCGGCGTCCCCTTCTACGACACCGACGACGAGGTGGAAGCCGAGGCCGGATGCACCATCGCCCGGCTTTGGATGGAACGCGGGGAGGCCGCCTTTCGTGACCTGGAGGCCCAGGCCGTCGCCCGAGTCGCCGCGGCGCCTGCCGGCGTCGTCGCCACCGGCGGGGGAGTGGTGATCGACCCCAGCAACGTCGCCGCCATGCGCGCCAGTGGAACCGTGGTGTGGCTCACCGCGCCTGCCGCCGAGCTGTACGCCCGCGTCGGGGAGACTGCGGACCGTCCCCTCTTGTCGGGCGGTGATGGCGGGGAACGCCTCGCCGACCTCCTGGCGCTGCGGGCGGACCGCTACCGTGAAGCGGCCGACCACACCATCGACACCACCGGGCGGACGACCGGGGATGTCGTCGACGAGATCGAGGCGCGATGGACCCCATCCTGATCACCGCCGCGGGCAGAACCCTCTCGGAGATCCTCGTGGTGGACGACGCCCTCGACTCGGCCGACCTCCTCCTGCCGCCCTCGGCGCAACGGCGCCAGGTGGCCATCCTCACCCAGCAGGGCCCGGCCCGCTACGCCGACCGGGTCGCCGCGACTTTGCGGGATGCCGGCCTCACGGTGGCGGTCCGCAACGTACCGGACCGGGACGCCGCCAAGACCCTGCAGGTCGCCGAGGACTGCCTCCTGTGGCTCAACGATCTCGGCCTCACCCGCCAGGACACCATCGTCGGCGTTGGCGGGGGAGCCGTCACCGATCTTGCCGGCTTCGTCGCCGCCGTCTACCTCCGCGGGGTGGAAGCGGTGCAGGTGCCGACGACGCTGCTGGCTGCGGTCGACGCCGCGGTGGGTGGAAAGACGGGCGTCAACGTGGGCGGAAAGAATCTGGCCGGGGTGTTCCGCCACCCGACTCGCGTCGTCGTCGCTCTCTCCGTCCTCTCCTCCCTTCCCGAGCCCTTGGTGCGTGAGGGGGCGGCCGAGGCTCTCAAGACCGGCCTCATCGCCGACCCGGCGCTGGTCGCCCTCTACGAACGGCACGGGCTCGATGCGCCCCTCGGCGAGG
>JASFUV010000063.1:0-6520 GCA_050050155.1 Acidimicrobiia bacterium
GCTCGCGGGACACCAAACGGGCCCGCCGCACACCACTCACCCAGCGGGGCATGTTCTCGACGTTGGAGATGAAGGAGAAGACCTGGTCGACGGACCGTTCGATCAAGATGCTGGCTTCGGCGATCATCCTGCGTCCTCCATCCGCTCGTCCCTACCGTACCCCACCGCGGGCATCGTGCACGGTGACTCAACAGACATCGGCAGGCGCATGCGCGCCGCTGAAGTGATCCTCCCCCACAACGGCGGCGGGGTGCGGATTGCCACCCGCACCCCGCGCCTCACATGGTGTGATCGTGGCTAGACGAGACCCTGCTCGGAAAGCCAGTCGGTTGCCACCTCGTCGGGGTCTTCCCCGTTGTAGCCGACCCGCTCGTTGAGCTGGGTGAGGTCCTCGGTGGTCAGCGCAGCGCTGACATCGTTGAGTACGGAGACGAGATCGTCGCCGTAGGCGTCGACGATGTCGGCCCGGATGGCCGGAATCACGTTCTCGGCCGGCTGCAGGCCCTGGTCGTCCTCCAGCAGCACGAAGCCCCGCGCCGAGATGACCCCGTCGGAGGTGAACAGCAACGCCACCTGGATCTCGTCGCCTTCGAGGGCGGTCACGGTGAGCGCCCCACCGACGTCGAGCGGCTTGAACTCGGCGAAATGGATCCCGTAGACGTCCTCGAGCCCGATCATGCAGAACTCACGCTCCGGGCACTCCGGCGGGCCGCCGAAGATGAGCGAGTCGGCATGGGGCGCCAGGTCGCTCACCGTCGTCAGGCCCAGCTCGTCGGCGGTGTCCTGCCGCACCACGATGCCGTTCTTGTCCTGGGCGGGCGCCGGATCGAGCACCTCGACCCCGGCATCGGCCCACGCGTCCGCGAGCGCGGACGCCGTCGCCGCGGTGTCGGATGTCGGTGTGCCGCCGAGCGTCGACAGGGCCGACCCGACGTACTCGGGCACCAGATCGATCTCGCCGCTCTCGAGCGCCGGCTTGTAGATCTCGCGGGTGCCGATGTTGAGCTGACGGTCGACCGAGTAGCCGTTCGCCTCCAACGCCTGGGCGTAGATCTCGGCGAGCAGAGCATTCTCGGAGAAGTTGGCGGACCCGATGACGATCGTCGGACCTTCCTTGGCACCGGCGTCATCACCCGATCCACAGGCGGCGGCGACGAGCGCCACCACCACCAGGAGCGCCCCGATGACGCTGCTGCGGAACGTACTCCGCATGGGTTTCCTCCTTCGCAGTGTGCCCGTGAACCTAGTGGGCGCCACCGACAAGGTGGACGGTCGGCCGCAATGCGCCTCAGATGGCGTGGATCTCGAGCTCGGCGCGGGCGGTGGTGTGGATCCCGGCAGGCACCACCCTCCGCTCGAGGAGGCTGAGCGCCACCTCGGTCCCGATCACCAGCAGCGCCACCAGGAGCCCGCCGGCGAACACCTCCACGTTGTCCTGGGTGGAGAACCCGTCGACGACGTACCGTCCCAGCCCGCCCCAGGCCACGATGGCGCCCAGCGTGGCCGTGGCCACCACCTGCACCGCCGCTACCCGCACCGCCGCCAGGATCACCGGGGAGGCGAGCGGCAGCTCCACGCTGCGCAGCAGCTCCGGTTCGGTCATCCCCATGCCGCGGGCCGCCTCCACCAGCGCCGGATCGACCCCGCTGATGCCGGTGTAGGCGTTGGTGAACATGGGCGGCGCCGCCAGGGCGAAGAGCGCGAGGAACGTGGGCCAGAACCCCAGGCCGAGCCCGAGACGGATCGTGAACGGCAAGAACAGGGCGATGATGGCGAACGACGGGATGGCCCGCCCGATGTTGACGACGGCGACCACGAACTGGCCGCCGCGACGCCGGTGTCCCAGCCACAAGGCCGGGGGGAGGGTGAGGGCTGCCGCGATCACGGTGGCGAACGCCGAGAGCTGCACGTGCTCCCAGGTGCGGGACGGAATGCCGTCCGGCCCGGACCAGTGGGCCGGATCGGTGAACCAGGCGAGGACGTCGCCGAGGAACCCCATCAGATCGCCGCCCTCCGCCGCGCCCACGGCGTCGCAGCCCGCTCCACCGCAACGAGGGCGAGATCCGCCACCACCGCCAGGATCACCGAGGCGACGGTGCCGACCACGATCTGGGTCGTACCCACCGCCGAGTAGAACAGGTTGAGGCCCCGCAGAATGAAGAACCCGAGCCCGCCCCACCCGATGAGCGACGTCACGGTCACCAGCCCGATGGTGGTCACGGTGGCGATGCGCACCCCGGCGATGATCACCGGCAGCGCCAGCGGAAGCTGGACCTCGAGGAACAGCCGAGTCGGGCCGTACCCCATGCCGCGGGCCGCCTCCACCACCGGGGCGGGGACCCCGGTGATCCCGGCCACGATGTTACGGATCAGGATCAGCAGGGTGTACG
Source organism: Acidimicrobiia bacterium (assembly GCA_050050155.1). Lineage (GTDB taxonomy): Bacteria > Actinomycetota > Acidimicrobiia > Spongiisociales > UBA5794 > CAYQEC01. Next base: position 2,391 of record JASFUV010000063.1, read on the forward strand.
ACACGAGACCGATCTCTGCGGTGACGATGCTGAGGCCCGTGATCGGCACCAGGAAGGCGAACAGGGCAAGGCTCGGGATCGAGTAGAGGATCCCGGTGATCCAGGTGATCGGGGCGTAGGTCCGCCGCCACCGCAGCGCCACCAGCGACAGCAGCAGGCTCGCCACCAGCCCGATCCCGACCGCGATCCCGGTGAGGAGAAGGTGCTCGCGGATCGCGGCGGCGATGTCGTCGAGGTGATCCCAGATCCATCCCCACCGGACGAACGGCTGATCGGCGGCCTGGGCGGCGATCACTGCACGATCTCCCTGCTGATACCCTCGGCGGTGACCATCCCCAGGAACCGCTCCCCGTCGAACACCGCCGCCGCCGCGGTGCGCGACGTGATGACGGCGTCGAGCGCCTCCTTGAGACTGCTGTCCGGGCCGAGCCGGGTGCGGAACGGACGCAGCGTCCCCTCCCCGACCGGCCCCGTGGCAGGGAGGTCCTCGACCCCGAGCCAGCCGTCGACGCGGTCCGACAGGCCCACCGCCACCCAATCGACCTGGTGGCGGTCCATCATCGCCCGGGCCTCGGCGGCGCCGGCGGCGGGGGCCACCACCGGGCCCGGATCGAGACCGATCGCCGCCACCGGGATCAGCGACAGGCGCTTGATGCCGCGGTCGCTGCCGAGGAAGTCCGCAACGAACTCGTTGGCAGGATCACGCAGGATGTCGGCGGGAGGCCCGTACTGCTCGAGGGTGGCCCCGTCGCTGAGGATGGCGACCCGGTCGCCCAGCTTGATCGCCTCGTCGATGTCGTGGGTGACGAGCACGATGGTCTTGCGGAGCCGGTTCTGGAGCATCTGGAGCTCGTCCTGGAGCCGGGTCCGCACGATGGGATCGACCGCACCGAACGGCTCGTCCATCAGCAGCACCGGCGGATCGGCGGCGAGGGCCCGGGCCACTCCAACCCGTTGCCGCTGCCCGCCGGACAGCTCGGCCGGGTAGCGGGCCAGCATGTCGGGCGCCAGCTCCACCACCTCGGTCAGCTCATCGACGCGGGCGGCGATGCGGCCCTTGTCCCACCCGAGCAGCCGGGGCACGGTCGCGATGTTCTCGGCGATGGTGCGGTGCGGGAACAGGCCGATCTGCTGGATCACGTAGCCGATGGAGCGCCGCAGCTCGTGGGGCGCCAGATCGAGGATGTCCCGTCCCTCGACCATGATCGTGCCGGAGGTCGCCTCGACGAGACGGTTGATCATCTTGAGGGTGGTCGTCTTGCCGCACCCGGACGGCCCGACGAGCACCACCACCTCGGCGTCGGGGATCCGGAGCGTGAGCCCGTCCACCGCCGGCGCCGACGCACCAGGGAAGACTTTGGTCACCTCGGTGAGCTGGATCATGGAACGCGCCGGCCGGCCATGGGACGCAGCCTACGGGAGACGCCACCCGGCCGTGACGGGGCCGGGTGGTCGCTAGACCAGCAGTTCGGCGAGCTGCACCGCGTTGAGGGCTGCCCCCTTGCGGAGGTTGTCGCCGACGGTCCACAGGCTGATCCCGCCCTCCTCACCGACGGTGGGCCGGACCCGGCCGATGAGCACCTCGTCCTTCCCGGCCGAGTCGAGCGGTGTCGGCACCTTGTCGTCGCCCCACAGCTCGGCGCCGGGGGCGGCGGCGAGGACGTCGCGGGCCTCCTCCAGGGTGACGGGGCGGGAGAAGAACGCGGTGGCAGCGATGCCGTGGCCCACCATCACCGGGACCCGCACGCACGTGGGCTCCACCAGGATGTCGGGGGCTTCGAGGATCTTGCGGGTCTCGTGGACCAGCTTCCACTCCTCGTCGGTGTAGCCGCCCTCGGTGAACGACCCGGCGTGAGGCAACACGTTGTAGGCGATGGGACGGGCGTAGACCTCGCCTCCGGGGTCGGACCATCCACCGTGGACCAGCAGGTCACGGTCCTTGCCGAGCACCTCGATCTCATGCGCCAGCTCGTTCATGCCGGTCTGCCCCGAGCCCGACACCGACTGGTACGAGGTCACGGTGAGGCGGCGCAGCCCGGCCGCACGGTGCAACGGCCCCAACGCCATCATGACCACCATGGTGGTGCAGTTGGGGTTGGCGACGATGCCGTGGTGAGCGTGGATCGCCTCGTCGTTGACCTCGGCGACCACCAAGGGCACCTCCGGATCCATCCGGAACGCCGACGAGTTGTCGATCACCACCGCCCCCGCCGCGGCGAACGCCGGGGCGTACTGGCGGGAACGGGACCCACCGGCGGAAAAGAGGGCGATGTCGATACCGGCGGGGTCGGCGGTGGCGAGGTCCTCGACGACGACGTCCCCCCACGGGGTCTCCACGGTGCGGCCCGCCGAGCGAGACGACGCCATGAGGCGCAGCTCGGCGACCGGGAAGTCACGCTCCGCCAGGATCGATTGCATGGCGGTCCCGACGGCGCCGGTGGCGCCGACGACGGCCACTCGTGGGTTGCTCAGGCTCATCAGGTCGCCTCCCCGGGCTCCGACAGCTCGAATCCGGCGTGGAGGCGGCGGACGGCTTCGCCCACGTCCTCCCCCCGGACGACGCAGGATATCCGGATCGGCGAGGTAGAGATCATGTCGATGTTGATGCCGTTGTCGGAGAGGATGCGGAACATCTTCGAGGCGATCCCCAGCTCGTCCTTCATGCCCGCCCCCACCAGCGACACCTTCGCGATGTTCTCGTCGACGTCCACCCCGGCCGCCTCCAGATCCTCGACGATGCCCTGGGCGACGGCGCGGGCCTCGGCGAGGTGACTGCGGGGCACGGTGAAGCTGATGTCGGTGACCCCCCTGATCGACACGTTCTGCACGATCATGTCGACGCTGATGCCGGAGTCGGCGAGAGGCTCGAAGAGCGCCGCCGCCACGCCGGGCTTGTCGGGCACACCGTGCACCGTGACCTTGGCCTCCGAAGCGTCATGTGCGACTCCTCGGATGATTGCCTCTTCCATGGTCTCCTCCTTCACCCACGTGCCGGCGCCGTCATGAAAGGAGGAACGCACGTGGATTGGTATGTGATACCGGCGGCCGAACTCGACGGACCGGCCCATCAGCACCTTCGCTCCGCAGCTTGCGAACTCGAGCATCTCCTCGAACGAGATCTCGTCGAGCTTGCGGGCATCGGCTACGAGGCGCGGGTCGGCGGTGAAGACGCCGTCGACGTCGGTGTAGATCTCGCACACGTCGGCGTGGAGCGCCGCCCCCAGCGCCACCGCGGTGGCGTCGGACCCGCCCCGTCCCAAGGTGGTCACGTCCCGCGAATCGGGATCGACCCCCTGGAAACCGGCGACGATGACGACCTTGCCCTCGTCGAGGCCGGCCCGCACCCGATCGCCGCGGATGCCGATGATCTCGGCCTGCCCGTGGGCGGGGGTGGTGAGGATCCCGGCCTGGGACCCGGTGAGGCTCATGGCGGGAACGCCGTGGTCTTCGATCGCCATGGCGCACAGTGCCATCGAGATCCGTTCCCCGGCGGTGAGCAGCATGTCCATCTCGCGGGGGTGGGAATGCTCGCTGACGCCGTGGGCGAGGTCGATCAACTCGTCGGTGTAGCTGCCCATGGCGGAGACCACCACCACGACGTCGTGTCCGAGGTTGCGGGTGGCGACCACGCGGCGTGCCACGTTGCGGATGCGGTCGGCATCGGCAACCGAAGTACCTCCGTACTTTTGCACGACGAGCGCCATGAGACGGCGGAGTGTACAGGGTGCGGGCGGCGTCCCGATCCGGGGCGAGGGGGGACGCGGGCACGGGCGGCGTGGCGGCCGTCGGCGGCGCGGGCCTGGACGCCTCCGCCCACGAAGCAGGCGGAGATCGCCCCTTCTATCATCTGCGGCCATGGCCACCGACAAGCGCGAGCGACAGCGCCAGAACCGCGAACTGAAGCAGGCTCAGGAACGCAAGCAACGACGCCGCCAGCAGTTCCTCCAACGTGCCAGACGGATCGCAACCTGGACCGTGGTGATCGTGATCCTGATCCTGGTGTCGTCGTGGTTGTGGGGCGGCGGCTCGTCCGATGCCACCACCACCACGGTCGAGTCGGCGGTGTTCCTGACGCCCCTCTGAGGTCGATGGCGGTCGACCTCCACCTGCACAGCGTGTGCTCGGACGGG
>JASFUV010000064.1:0-6501 GCA_050050155.1 Acidimicrobiia bacterium
CGTAATCGGAATCCGCGGGTGCCAGGCCGGCGTCGATGGCGTCGGTGACACCCTTCCATGCGGTCTGGTTGAACGACTTGTCATCGATGCCGCCGGTGTCGGTGACCTGACACGCGGTGATGGCATTGGACGCTGCGGTGGTCGTGGTCGCCTCGGCGGCGGTGGTAGTGGTGTCCTCACTGCTCCCGCAGGCGCTCACGACCATCGCAAAGGCGAAGAGCAACCCGAGGAACGCAGCCCTCTTTCTACTGAACATTGGGAAAACCCCTTCTAGTGAATGACCCCCGCCTGCGACAGGGCGGGGAGTACCGCCATCCTAGCGATGCGGGGGTGTTGGATTCCATCGCGGCGCGCCCGGCCGTGGCGGCGGTGAGCGCGTCCTGGAGGCGGGTGGTCAGCCCTGGTCGGCCAGTTCGACGGGGGCCTTGTCGGGCGCCTCGATGGCGGCGAAGGAGAGCCGCGCGGCGTCCTCGGGATCGATGTCCACGAAGACGGTGGCGTTGGCGGAGAACTCCTTGTACAGCACCTTCTCCGACAGCGGGTCCTCCAAGAGGCGCTGCAGGGCACGGCGCAGCGGTCGGGCGCCGAGTTGCGGGTCGTAGCCCTTCTCGGCGAGCAGCGTCTTGGCGTCCTCGGTGAGCACCAGGTCGAGCGCCTGCGATTCGAGCTGGGAGCGGATTCGCACCAGCAGCAGGTCCACGATGTCCTTGACCTCGTCCATCGACAGCTCATGGAAGACGATGACCTCGTCGATCCGGTTGAGGAACTCGGGCCGGAAGTGCTGCTTGAGAGCCTCGGTGACCTTGTCCTTGATCTGGGCGTAGCTGACCTCGGCCGAGTCGGCGACGAACCCGATCGACTTGCGGCGCAGCTCGGCGGTCCCCAGGTTGGAGGTCATGATGATGACCGTGTTCTTGAAGTCGACGGTGCGGCCCTGCGAGTCGGTGAGGTGCCCGTCCTCGAGGATCTGGAGCAGGATGTTGAAGACGTCGCCGTGGGCCTTCTCGATCTCGTCGAAGAGCACCACCGAGAAGGGCTTGCGGCGCACCGCCTCGGTGAGCTGGCCACCCTCGTCGTAGCCGACGTACCCGGGCGGGGAGCCCACCAGCCGGCTCACGGCGTGCTTCTCCATGTACTCCGACATGTCGATCTGGAGGAGGGCGTCCTCGTCGCCGAACAGGAACTCGGCGAGGGCCTTGGCCGATTCGGTCTTCCCGACACCGGAGGGGCCGAGGAAGATGAACGAACCTGCGGGACGCTTCGGGTCCTTGAGCCCCGCCCTGGTGCGACGGATCGCCTTGGAGACCGCCTGGATGGCGTCCTGCTGCCCGATGATGCGCTTGTGCAGCTCGTCCTCCATGTTGAGGAGCTTGGTGGTCTCCTCCTCGGTGAGGCGGTGCACGGGAATCCCGGTCCACTGGGCGAGGACGGCTGCGATCTCCTCCTCGTCGATGACGGCGGCGAAGTCCTTGCCTGCCTCCCCGGCCTCCAGCTCGTGCGAGGCGCGGTCGGCGAGCAGGGACCGCTCCTGGTCCCGCAGCTGGGCGGCGCGCTCGTACTGCTGGGCCTGGACGGCCTCTCGCTTGTCGGAGCGGAGCCGCGAGAGCCGCTCGTCGATCTCCTTGACCTCGGGTGGCAGATCCGAGCGGCGGAGCCGCATCCGGCTCCCCGCCTCGTCGATGAGGTCGATGGCCTTGTCCGGCAGGAACCGGTCGGCGATGTAGCGGTCGGCGAGGTTGGCGGCGTTGACGAGGGCCTGGTCGGTGAAGCGGACCCGGTGGTGGTCCTCGTAGCTGGTGCGGAGGCCTTCGAGGATCCTGATGGTGTCGGCGACCGACGGCTCCTCGACCTGGATCGGCTGGAAGCGGCGCTCCAGCGCAGAGTCCTTCTCGAGGTACTTGCGGTACTCCTCGAGGGTGGTGGCGCCCACCGTCTGCAGCTCGCCCCTCGCCAGCATCGGCTTGAGGATGCTGGCGGCGTCGATGGCGCCCTCTGCGGCGCCGGCGCCGACCAGGGTGTGGATCTCGTCGATGAACAGGATGATGTCGCCGCGGGTGCGGATCTCCTTCAGCACCTTCTTGAGGCGTTCCTCGAAATCGCCGCGGTAGCGGGACCCGGCGACCAAGGCCCCGAGGTCGAGGGTGTAGAGGTGCTTGTTGGTGAGGGTGTCGGGCACCTCGCCGGCGACGATGCGCTGGGCGAGGCCTTCGACGATGGCGGTCTTCCCGACGCCCGGCTCGCCGATGAGCACCGGGTTGTTCTTGGTGCGCCGCGACAGGACCTGCATGACCCGCTCGATCTCGTTGAGGCGGCCGATCACCGGATCGAGCTTGTGCTCACGGGCGAGCTGGGTCAGGTTGCGGCCGAACTGGTCGAGCACGGTGGAGCCGCTCGGGGCGCCCTCGCCGCCGCCCCGCGGGGAGCCGCCGGACCGTGAGGGGGTCGACGGTTCCTCGCCCTGGACTCCTGAGAGCAGCTGGATGACCGTCTGGCGGACCTTGTGGAGCTCGGCGCCGAGTTTCTGCAGCACCTGGGCGGCGACGCCCTCGCCCTCGCGGATGAGGCCGAGGAGGATGTGCTCGGTGCCGATGTAGTTGTGTCCGAGCTGGAGCGCCTCCCTCAGGGACAGCTCGAGAACCTTCTTGGCGCGGGGGGTGAAGGGGATGTGGCCGCTGGGCGCCTGCGATCCCTGGCCGATGATCTCGACCACCTGGGAACGCACCGATTCGAGGCTGATGCCGAGGCTCTCGAGGCCTCGCGCCGCCACACCCTCGCCCTCGTGGATGAGGCCGAGGAGGATGTGCTCGGTGCCGATGTAGTTGTGGTTGAGGAGGCGAGCTTCCTCTTGCGCCAGGACGACGACCCGGCGAGCTCGATCTGTGAATCTCTCAAACACGTTCTTCCCATCCGAAGACCAACGAGCGCACCGTTCCCGGGGCGCCAGGGCGGATTATAGCGATGGGAGGGGTCAAGACCCCGACCCCTCGCCGGCCGCCGTTCCCGTACTCGTCGGCGACCAGGCCGCCCGCGTTGAGGCAAACGCATCGACGGGCGCGGATAATCCCGCCCGTTCCGGGCCGCCGAATCGGCTCCCTGGGCCGTGCATGGCAAGGCCTGGCGGCGAGTACCATCGAATGACTGATGGAACAGCCCGCCCTCACCGACCTCGTCCCGATTCCCCGCGTCTGGGATCGGATGGGCCGCGTCGAAGAGCGTCTCGTCGAGGTCACCACCTCCGACAACCCCTTCCTCACCGAGATCGCCCAGCATCTCCTCACAGCCGGCGGGAAGCGGTACCGGCCGTTGCTGGCCCAGGTGGCCGCCGAATTGGGCGACGATCCGGGATCGGCCCCGGTCGAGGCCGGGGTGTCCGTCGAGTTGGTGCACCTCGGGTCGCTCTACCACGACGACGTGATCGACGAGGCGGCGACCCGGCGCGGCGCGGTGTCCGTGAACCACAACTGGTCCAACACGATCGCCATCCTCGCCGGGGACTTCCTGCTGGCGCGGGCATCGGAGGTGGCGGCCCCGCTCGGCACCGAGGCGGTGGCCCTCATCGCCAGGACCTATGCCCGGCTCTGTGAAGGCCAGATCCTCGAGCTGCAGCTGGAGGACGATGTGGAGCACGGTCCCGACGAGTACTACTCGGTGATCGGGGACAAGACGGCGACGCTGATCCGCACCTCGGCCCATCTCGGGGCCCTCACCGCCGGCGCCTCCCGCGACACCATCGTGGCCATCGGCGACTGGGCGTGGGAGATGGGCCTGGTGTTCCAGATCGCCGACGACGTGCTCGATCTGGTGGCCGACGATTCGTTCCTCGGCAAGCCGTCCGGGTCCGACATCGGCGAAGGGACGTTCACGCTCCCGGTGCTGTACGCCCTCCAGGGTCCCTCCGGGCGGCGCATCCGCGAGCTCCTCGGGGACGGCAAGCCGCGGGCCCGCGCCGCGATCGACGAGGTGATCTCGCTCGTCGTGGCCGACGGCTCCATCGACCGGGTCCTCGACGAGGCCCGCCAGCACTTGGCGGTGGCCGAGGACGCCGCGGCGCGGATCCCACAAAGCGATCTCACCCCGATCCTCGAGCACCTCGACCGCTACCTGCTGCAACGGGTGGACGCGGCCCGGACATCCCGCGCCACATGAGGCGGGCGGTACGGCCGGCGCTGCTGGCCGCGGCGTTCCTCGTCCTCGCCTCCGGATGCACCGCCGGCGAATCGGGGACGACGACCACGACCTCGGAGCCCGCACCGACCTCGTCGGAGGCTGCTCCGACGACGACCACCACCGACGCGGCGGACCGTGTCGAGCCGCCGGTCCTCGCCGATCCGTTCGACCTGGCGGAGGAGGCCCTGGCGGACATCGAAGGGTGGCGCCAGACGTCCGCGCCGGACACGCCGCCGCAACTCACCAGGCTCGAGATGGCCCTCGACGCCTACGCCGTCTCCGAGGCCATCGTGTGGGACCGGGTCGCCGACACGGCAGGCGACGAGGTGTTCGTCGCCTCGATCTACCCGTACGGGTTCGCTCGGGGCGATCCGACCCTCCCCCCCTTCGCGGCCCGGCTCCTCTCCCAATACGACGAGGAGCCCGAGGCGATCCCGATCGATCATGGGGTCGCCTACGCCACCGCGTGGCCCGACGGGGAGTGGATGGTGTGGGGTTCCAATACGGTCCTCATCGTGGCCGCCGGGCCCCGCGGCGCGGCCCTCGAGGTGCTCACCGCCCTCGCCGCCGCCAACCAGGACGAGTACCGCTGGCAGCCGGGCGATTGCCTGTGGTTCGGGGGCGGCGATGCCCTCGACATCGCACCCTTCGCTCCCTACGGACGGGGCCCGGTCGTCCCCTGCGACGGCTGGCATACCCACGAGGTGATCGGGGCTTCGCTGGTGGAGGACGGGCCTGATGCTCCCTATCCGGGCGACTCGCTTCCCACCGAGGCGTACCGGGACTGCGAGGAGCGATTCCTCGATGTCATCGGGATCCCCGTTCGTGAATCGAGGGTGGAGACGGTCTGGTACTACCCGGATGACCTGGAGTGGGAGGAGGGCGACCGCTACCTCGCCTGCGTGGTGATGGAGCCCGACGCCGCCGGCGAGGCGGCGCCCCGCCGTGCCACCCTGGCCGGCATCGGCGACGCGTCGCGGCGGGTGCTCCACCCCGGGGAGTGCTGGAACGGCTCCCTCGCCGGAGACCCGGTCCCGTGCGACCGCACCCACGACAGCGAATACCTTGGGAGCGTCGAGATGGAGGCCGGGAGCGATGAGCCGTACTCGGAGTCCCTCGTCGTCACCTTGGCGGACACGGCGTGCCGGGCCCTCCTCGCCGGGGCGGCCGATCCCCCGGACGGCGTGACCCTCGACGTCTTCGGTGAACCACCCGGGCCGCTCGCCTGGGCGGACGGCGACCGCACCGCAGACTGTCGCGCCGTCGCGGTCGACGACGGCGTGCCGCAGCTCGTCATCGGGAGCGTCACCGAGGAAGGGTGGCGGGTCGTGGCACCGGTCGGCGACGACGCGGTCACCGCGTAGCAGGCCCGGCATCCTGGAGACCTGGGTGTGGGGCCGACCCGAGGGCCGGCCCCACACGCTCGCTCAGGGTGTCCAACCCCTCGCCGTTCCCAATGTGCGGAGGCGGAACGGCCACCGCCCCAAGCGAGACTCCATACCGCCACCGGGCCGCCGGGTCACGGGGAATCCCCGGCGAGCTCGGTGCGGCGTCCGGAGGACGCGGCGCCGCCGGCCGGCTGTGGCGGGGAGCCGGATTCGGCGCCGCGTCCGTGACGGTGCGATCCGGGAGCGGCGGAGCCGGGATCCTCGATACCCGCGCCGTCGAGGAACTCGGTGGGCGTGGACCGCGCCCCCTGGATCATGGCGACGCCTGCGACCTCGGCGACGGGGCGGTCACCGTGGTCGGACGTCGAAGAAGGTTCGGCGCCGGGGCCCGCTGCGACCGGCAGACGTGACACCCACAAGGCGGTCCCGCTCAGGAGGAGAATGCCTGCGGCGACGACCCACCAGCGGTGCCGTGCGCCCCGAACCTCCATCATGGGCCTCCCGGCCTCGCCCTCTCCTTCGGTCGGATCCCGGAGGATCCGACCTCCCCCAGCGTGCACCATCGAGGTGACACGAGGGTGACGCGAGCGACACTCGGGGATGAATTCCGGAGAGATCCCGGCACACCGCCGGCCCCCCGCGGCCCGGGGTCACCGTTCCAGAGGTTGGAGCGAGGCGAGGGCGATCTCGTATTCCTCGGTGTAGTGGACCGTCCCGATCAGGCTCGTGCTGGCGCTGGCGGTCGCACCGGTCTCCTTGATCACCAGTGGATCGGAGAGACGGAACCAGCGATCCGTCTCGCCCCCGCCGCTGGAGGATCCGGAGAGGGTGTCGGTGTAGTGGACGTGGAGCGTGTCGACGGCCGCTCCCCCGACGTCGAGCGTCTCGACACCGACCACCTCGGCGGTGGTCTCCTGAGTGATGTCCTCCGTGGCACAGGTGAACG
>JASFUV010000065.1:0-6469 GCA_050050155.1 Acidimicrobiia bacterium
GTCCGGGTTGGAGCCGCCCTCGTCTCCGGCGCCCTCTTCCTCCTCATCGGCGGCTCCCTGCTCGACGCCTTCGCCGGCCAGCGCATCGACGAACCGGCCGCCGCCACCCGCACCGCCGACATCGGGCAGTCGATGTTCGAGCGGTTCGTGATCCCTTTCGAGGTGGTGTCGGTGGTCCTCCTCGCCGCCCTCATCGGCGGCATCGTGCTGGCCCGGCGCGACCCCGAGACGGAACCGGCAGGGGAGGGGTCACGATGACGACCCGGCCCATGCTGCTCGCCCTGCCGCCCGGAGGTGCCCGATGCTGATCAACCAGTTCCTGCTCCTCGGCGCCGCCATGTTCGCCCTCGGCATCTACGGGGTGCTGAGCCGGCGCAACGCCGTCCTGGTGCTGCTCTCCGTCGAGCTGATGCTGGCGGCGGTCAACATCAACCTGGTGGTGTTCGACATCGCCCTCGGCGACACGCTCGCCGGCGGGCAGATCTTCGCCCTGTTCGTCATCGCCATCGCCGCCGCCGAGGTCGGCATCGGGCTCGCCATCGTGTTGCTCATCTACCGCAACCGTCACTCCGCCAACGTCGACGAACTCGACCTGATGAAGCTGTGATCCGATGAACCTCCACCCCATCGCCGCGTTCCTCCTCACCGCCGCCGAGACGGGCGCCGAGCACGCCGCCGAGGGCTATCGCGACGGTGGCATCCTGGCGGCGGGGGCCTGGCTCATCCCGGTGGTGCCGATGGTGCTGGCGTTCGCCATCGCCCTCTTCGGGAAGCGTTCCCCGCTCAAGGGCTGGGGCATGGCGGTGTTCTCGATGGGGTTCGTCGCCGTCTACGCCACCGTCCTGTTCATCGCGAACATGGGCGACGGCATCCTCCACGTCGGATCGGTGCAGATCGCCGACATCGGCACCACCAGTTTCGGGCAGCTCACCTTGGAATGGGGGTGGATGGTCGACGGGCTCTCCATCATGATGTACGCCGTCGTCGGCATCGTCGGCCTCCTCGTGTTCATCTACGCCAAGGGCTACATGGAGGGCGACATCCGCTACACGTGGTTCTTCGCCTCCTTCACCCTGTTCGGCGGCGGGATGCTCGTGCTCGTCTCGGCCCCCAACCTCATGCAGCTCATCGTCGGCTGGGAGATCGTCGGGGTCGCCTCCTACCTGCTGATCGGGCACTACTGGGAGGAGCACGAGAACTCGTCGGCAGGCATCAAGGCCTTCCTCACCAACAAGATCGCCGACGTCGGGCTCTTCATCGGGGCGATCATCGTCACCGTGTCGGTCGGCTCGTTCCGCTTCACCGACATCATGGACGAGGTCGCCCGCGGCACCCCGAGTCGCCTCGCCACCCTCGGGTTCTGGGCCGGGCTCGCCCTCTTCATCGGGGCGATGGGCAAGAGCGCCCAATTCCCCCTCCACGTCTGGCTCCCCGACGCCATGGCCGGGCCCACCCCGGTGTCCGCCCTCATGCACGCCGCCACGATGGTCACCGCCGGGGTGTACCTCCTCGGACGCATGTTCCCCTTCTACATCGCGGAGGGCTTCGGGGACGAGGTGCGGGGCATCATCATCGTCGTCGGCGCCCTCACCCTCTTCCTCACCGGACTGGTGGCGCTGGTTCAGGACGACATCAAGAAGGTCCTCGCCTACTCGACGCTGTCCCAGCTCGGCTACATGACGGTGGCGATGGGTGCCGGCGCCTACACCGCCGCCCTCTTTCACCTCTTCACCCACGCCTTCTTCAAGGCGTTGCTGTTCCTGGCGGCCGGTTCGGTGATCCACGCGGTGCACTCCAACAACATGTCCGACATGGGAGGGCTGCGCCGCTTCATGCCGACCACTTTCGTCACCTTCGTCATCGGCTCTCTGGCACTCGCCGGGATCTTCCCCCTTGCCGGCTTCTGGTCCAAGGACGAGATCCTCGCCTCGCTGCGTTACGCCGGATCCGCCGAGTCCGGGTTCAGCAGCGCCCAGGGCGGGGCGGGGCTCGCCAGCTTCGTGCTCGTCGTCGCCGTCGCCGGGGCGTTCATCACCGCCCTGTACATGGCCCGGGCGGTGTTCCTCACGTTCTACGGCGCCTACAAGGGCAACGGCCATCCCCACGAATCCCCCTCGGTCATGGTCTACCCGCTGGTCGGCCTCGCCACCGGGGCGGCCCTGGTGGGCGGCCTCAACATGGCAGGGCTCACCCGCATTTTCACCGACACCGTCGGCGTTCAGTACTTCTCTGGGTTCCACGCCCTGGAACACCACGCCGACAGCCTCAACTTCGGCCTCGCCGCCATCGGCACCCTCGCCGCGTTGGCGGGCATCGCCCTCGGCTGGCGGCTCTGGTTCGGCGACGCCGCCACCCAGCAGGAACGGGACCGGTTCCACGTGCCGCTGCTCTACCCGCTGCTGCGCCACAAGTACTACCTCGACGACTTCTACATGGACGGGGTGATCCGGCCGATCCGCGGCCCGGTGGCGCGCGGCGTCGACTGGTTCAACGGTCACGTCATCGACCTCGTCATCAACGGCACCGGGGTCGCGGTGCGCGGGCTCGGCAAGCTGGTGTACGGGTTCGATCAGCGGGGGGTGGACGGGGCGATCAACGCCTCCGCCGCCGTGACCAGCGGCGCCGGGGGCCTGCTCCGGCTGCTGCAAACCGGCCGGGTCCAGCAATACGCAGTCTTGATCTTCGCGGGGACGGTGCTCCTCGTGGCAGGTCTGATCGTCTTCTGACGGGAGGAGCAAGCAGATGGGTTGGTTCGAGAACGGTTGGGGCCTGAGCCTGATCGTCTTCCTGCCGCTGGCCGGGGCACTGGTCGTCATGGCGATCCCCAAGGCCAACGAACGAGCTCAGAAGCTCGCCGGTCTGCTCTTCGCCGCGGCGTCCTTCGTGCTGTCCCTCGTCGTGGTGTTCCGCTTCGACTACGGGGCCGCGAGCAGCCTTCAGTTCGGGACGTCACCCGATCTGACCTGGATCGGCGCCATCAACTCGCACTACCACATCGGCATCGATGGCATCAGCCTGCCGCTGCTGGTGCTGTCGACGTTCATGACGCTGCTCTCGATCATCTACTCGTGGAACCACTGGCCGGAGCCGCACAACCCGAAGGCGTTCCTCGTCCTCATCCTGCTGCTCGCCACCGGCATGAACGGCACGTTCGTCGCCCTCGACCTCATCCTCTTCTTCGTGTTCTTCGAGGTCGTGTTGCTGCCGATGTATTTCATGATCGGGATCTGGGGCGACCGCAACGAGATCACGATCCCGGTGCTGGGCAAGACGATCGAGATGCGGCTCTACGCCGCCATCAAGTTCTTCCTGTTCACCCTGTTCGGGTCGGCGTTCATGCTGCTCGGGTTCCTCACCCTCTACTTCAAGAGCGGGATGAACACGTTCGACATCACGGCGCTCTCCGGCGGATCGGCGGAGGCGGAGCTCGGGAAGCTGGCGTTCTGGGTGTTCTTCGCCCTGTTCTTGGGGTTCGCGGTGAAGGTGCCGATGTTCCCGCTCCACACCTGGCTGCCCGACGCCCACACCGCAGCCCCCACCGTCGGCTCGGTGCTGCTGGCGGCCATCTTGCTGAAGCTCGGCACCTACGCCTTCATCCGTATCAGCCTGCCGATCCTTCCCGAGCAGGCCCGCAACTGGGCGCCGGCGATCGCCATCCTTGCGGTGATCGGCATCATCTACGCCTCGCTCGCCTGCCTTGCCCAGACCGACATGAAACGCCTCATCGCCTTCTCGTCGGTGGGGCACATGGGCTTCGTGATGCTCGGCATCGCCACCCTCACCGACATCGGCATCAACGCCGCCATCATCGGCATGGTCGCCCACGGCGTCATCACCGGGCTGCTGTTCTTCCTCGCCGGGTCGATGGCCCACCGCTACCACACCAGGGAGATGGCCCGCCTCGGCGGCAACCAGAAGCTCATGCCGATCCTCGGCGCCCTGCTCGGTTTCACCGCCATGGCGTCGCTCGGCCTCCCCGGCCTCGCCGGGTTCTGGGGCGAGTTCATGTCGCTGCTCGCCTCGTTCGATCCGCTCGGCGGTCTCTCCACCGGGCTGTTCCGCACCCTCATGGTGATCGGGGGGATCGGCACGGTGCTCACCGCCGGCTACATGCTGTGGATGCTGCAACGGGTCAACTTCGGCGAGCCGTCGGAGGAATGGGCCGGGCACGACCTGCACGACGTCGATGGGTTCGAACTGGCGGCCTGGTCGCCGCTGGTGGTGTCGATCCTCGCCATCGGGGTGTTCCCGCGGCTGGTGTTCGGCGCCACCAACGACGCGGTGCAGGCCCTCGTCAGGAACGTGTTCGGAGGCTGATCGGTGTACCTCGACTACCACGCTCTGCTGCCCGAGATCATCCTCGGTGTCACCGTGCTCGCCGTTCTCGTGGTCGACCTGCTCCCGGTACGCACCTACTGGACGGCGGTGGTGGGGTTGGTGGGACTCGTCGCCGCCTTCGTGCCGCTCCTCACCCTCGGGCTGTGCGGGTCGCTCGACTTCTGCACCGCCGGGGACCGGGTCATGTTCGGCGGGTCCTACGTCGTCGATTCCTTCTCCCTCGTGCTCAAGGGGCTCTTCCTCGGGGCGGCCTTCGTGGCGCTGCTGCTGTCGGTCGGCTACCTGGAGACGGGACGCTTCTGGGAGGGCGAGTTCTACTTCCTCATGCTCTCGTCGGTGTTGGGTGCCGTGGTGATGGCATCGAGCCGTGACCTCGTCACCCTGTTCGTCGCCCTCGAGCTGGTGACCGGGCCCACCTTCCTCATGGCCGGGTGGCGCAAGGGCGACCCTCGCTCCAACGAGGCGGCCCTCAAGTACTTCATCATCGGGGTCCTCTCGGCCGCGGTGCTGCTCTTCGGGATGTCGCTGGTGTACGGATCCACCGGCGAGCTGACCTTCGCCGGGATCCGGGAGGCGATCGCGCACACCCGACTCGCCGATCCCGGCTTTGTCGACCAGCCGCTGCTCAGCATCGGCGTGCTGTTCACCCTGCTCGGCTTCGCCTTCAAGGTCTCGGCGGTGCCATTCCACTTCTGGACTCCCGACACCTACGAAGGGGCGCCGCTCCCGGTGACCGCCTACCTGTCGGTGGTGTCGAAGACGGCAGGTTTCGTCGGCCTCCTCACCCTCACCTACCTGGCCTTCTCGGGGATGACCGGCCTGTGGGGCCCCGCCCTGTGGATCCTGGCGGCGACGTCGATGACGGTGGGGAACCTCATCGCGCTCCGCCAGACCGACATCGTGCGCCTCCTCGGCTACTCGTCGATCGCCCAGGGCGGTTTCATCCTGGTGCCGTTCGGGGCGGCGGCCGCCGCCGGCGTCAGCGGGACCCAGCTGCAGGATGCCTTCTTCGCCACCGTCACCTACCTGCTGGTGTACGCCTTCATGAACCTCGGCGCCTTCGCGGTGGTGATCGCCGCCTCGAATCGCCTCGGTCGCGCCACCATCGACCGTTGGTCTGGGATGTCGCAGTACGCCCCCGGCCTGGCGACGCTGCTCACCATCTTCTTCTTCTCCCTGGCGGGCATCCCTCCCCTGGCAGGCTGGTTCGCCAAGTTCGTCATGTTCCGGTCGGTGTTGTCGGTCTCTGGGGGGTGGGGGATCAGCCTGGCGGTGGTCGCCGCCGTCAACTCGGTGATCGCCTTCGTGTACTACGCCAAGGTGGTCAAGGCAGCCTGGTTCGATCCGGTCCCCGAAGACGTCCCGGCCGGAGCGTTGCGGGACGAGACGGTGGGGCCGCCGCTGCGTCTCGCCCTCGGCCTCACCGCGCTCGGCGTCGTCGTCATCGGGGTGTTCCCCGGCATCGTCGCCCACCTCGGGGAGCTGACCCGCACCTTCGTCACCGGCTTCTGAGCCCCGGACCGGGCCGCCTCTACACTCGGCGCATGGCTCATCCCGACGCCGCCGCCCCCGGCGTCCCCGCCCCGCCCACGGTGTGCCCGTGACGCTCGTCGCCCGCCTCCGGGAACGGATCGCCGCCTCCGGCCCCCTGCCGTTCGACGAGTTCATGGAGACCTGTCTCTACGACCCGGCCGATGGGTTCTTCACGACGGGGCCGCTGCGCAGCAGCACCGGAGGCGACTTCCTCACCAGTCCAGAGGTGAGCCCCTGGTTCGGGCGGACCCTTGGGCGATTCGTCGCCGCCGAACAGGCACGGCTCGCCCCGCACGCGGTGACGTTGATCGAGGCGGGCGCCGGCTCGGGGTCGCTACTCGCCCCGCTCCTCGACGAGCGCGACGGCGCGGTTTCGGGCGAGGTGTGGGCGGTGGAGGCGTCGCCTGCGGCCCGGGCGGCGCTGGCACAGATCCTCCCGCCGCCGAGGGTCGTGGACACGATGGGCGCCCTGCCGCGCTCGCTGCACGGAGTGGTGATCGCCAACGAGCTGCTCGACAACCTCCCGGTGGCGCTGGCGAGCCGGCAGCAGGACGGCTGGGCCGAGCTGCGAGTCACCGTCTCCGGCGACTCGCTCGCC
>JASFUV010000066.1:0-6446 GCA_050050155.1 Acidimicrobiia bacterium
GACCTGGTCGAAGACGTGTGCGAGGACGTCGTGATCATCCACCAGGGCCGGGTCGTCCTCACCGGCGAGCTCGCCGCCCTGCGGGCCCAGTCCACCCACCGCCACCTCGTCGTCGAGGTCGACGGCGTCCCATGGGCGCCGGACATTCCCGGCGTGGAGCGGGTCGAGACCCGGCAGGGCCGGCCCCGTTACCTGGCTCGCCACGACACCGGGATCGACCACATCCTGGCGCTGGCGCAACGCGAGGGAGAGGTCACCCGGTTCGCCTTCGAGCCCCCCAGCCTCTCCGACCTGTTCCGCGAGGCGGTGGCATCATGAGACGGCCCCCCAGCAGCCTCGGCCAGATCTGGCACATCGCGATGCGAGACCTCAAGCAGCGGGCACGGAGCCGCGCCTTCCTGGTCACCATGGTGCTCGTCGTGGGGCTGGCGCTCTTCATGGGTCAGCTCATCGCGTGGGAATCGGGGAAGGCGCCGACCTCGACCATCGGATTCACCGGGGAGGTCCCGGCGGGCATCGAGGCCGCCCTCGACAGCGCCGCCGCCTCGTTCGACGTCACCGTCCACGTGCGCGCCTACCCCGATCGTGCCGGCGCCGAGCAGGCAGTGGTGGACGGTGAGGCCGACGTCGCCCTCGTCGGCACCTCGGATCTAGTGTGGAAGGGCGATCCCGACCTGCGGCTCGCCGCCATCGTCAACAGTGCGGTGGCGGCGCTCGACCGGGGACGGCAGGCATCCGACCTGGGTCTCAGCCCCGACCAGGTGGCCGCCCTCGTGTCGCCGCCGCCGCTCACCAACGAGCGGCTGACCCAGGTGGATCCCGAGGCGGAGCCGCGCCGCATCGGCGCCAACATCGGCACCTTCGTGCTCTACATGGCGATCCTCATGTTCGGCCAGTTCGTGATGATGGGCGTCACCGAAGAGAAGGCGAGCCGGGTCGTCGAGGTCGTACTGTCCCGGGTCCGTCCCTACCAGGTCCTCGCCGGGAAGGTTCTCGGCATCGGGCTCCTCGGACTCGGCCAGGTGGTGATCCTCGGCGGCGCCATCCTGCTGTCCCTCACCGCCTTCGACATCGCCAACGTGTCGATCCCGAGCCTCGGGGGCGGGATCCTGCTCTCGGTGATCTTCTGGTTCCTGCTCGGCTACGCCTTCTACAGCGTCATCTACGCCGCCCTCGGCGCCACCGTGTCACGCCAGGAGGACATCCAGGGCGTTGCGATGATCCCGCTGCCGCTGCTCCTGCCGGCCTTCTTCATCTCGATCATCGCGCTCGAGGACCCCACCACCGCCCTGGTGCGGATCACCTCGATGATCCCGCCGACGTCCCCGATCGTGATGCCGACACGGATGGCCGTCACCTCGGTCCCGGCGTGGGAGGTTGCAGTGTCGGTGGGTCTGCTGCTCGCCGCCACCTACGGGCTGATCCGCCTCGGGGGCCGGATCTACGCCGGCGCCATCTTGCGGATCGGGGCCAAGGTGCGGCTCAGGGACGCGTGGCGCGCCGCCGAGTAGCGGTCCGCCGGCTCACTCCTCCGGCTCGCCCGCATCCCTCGTATCGGCGGCGGGGCGCTCCTCGTGGAGCTTGCGGTGGCGCTCCAGCCGTGCCTCGTACGCCCGCGACGCCTTGGAACGATGGATCCGTGACCCTTCGAAGTGGTGGGTGAGGTCGCGGCCTCCGCGGCGGAACCCGCTGGTGTGACCCATACGGTCGACTCCTCTCGTCGCTCCCCTCCATTGTCCCCCCGCCGACGCGGCAACGGAAGGGTGGCGTTCCGCTACCAGCGGGAGAAGGGGTGGGCGATGAGATTGGCGTTGTAGTAGCGGGGATCGCCCGTCACCTCTTCGCCCGCCCACGATGGAAGGACGACGTCCTCGTCTTCGGATGCCAGCTCCACCTCGGCGACGATCAACCCGGCGTTCTCGCCCCCGAACTCGTCGATCTCCCAGTCGTGACCGGCGGCGGCCACGAGGTACCTCGTCTTCTCGATGAGGGGCTGCTCGCACAGGTCGTCGAGCATCTGGCGGGCGTCCTCGACCGGGATGTCGTACTCGTACTCGCTGCGGGTGGCGCCCACCGTGATGCCCTTGATGGTGAGGAATCCACGCTCGCCAACCGTGCGTAACCGCACGGTGCGCTCCTTGACCGTCGACAAGTACCCCTGGCGATACGTGACCCCGGCGGCGCCGGCACGCCAGGCGTCGCCACGGACGAGGAACTTGCGCTCGATCTCCAATCCCATGCGGGGCCTCCTCCCGTCGCGGAGCCCTCTCAGAGGGCCGCTTCGCTCAGCCGGCAGATCTGGGCCGGGTAGCTGAGGTTCTCACGGGTGAGAACGCCGATCCGATCACCCAGCGCCACGACCTCCTCGGCATGTTCTCCCTCGATCGCCACCGTTTGCAGCGAACGCTCGCCGACATCCACCGTCGCGACCTCGGCGAGGCATCCGTCGACGGCGAACCCACGCCGGTGCTTCCTGATCCTCACCGCAACGAGGCCCGGGTGGGGACCCACCACGCCCTCGAGCACCTCGTCGCGGGTGTACTCGGCCTGGCGGAGCGGCGGCGGCGCGAGCCCGACGAGGGGAAAGAACGATTCCTGCAGCGTCTCGGCGCCGATCGGGAACGCCTCCTTGAAGCGGGGCTCCCACTGCTCGCATCCCTCGAGCACCTGCACCAGCACCTTGACGTCGAGCTTGCCGCCGCGGATCTTGGGATTCACCGCCGGGTTGGAGGGGACGATCAGGTAGGTCTCGACGCTGGTGCGCACCGGCCCGTTGTGGCCGTACCGCTCGATCCTCGCCTCCAGGGGAGAGAGATCCTCACCCCACACCCGGTACTCGTACCGGGGCTTCGTCCCTCGGCGACGCGCGTCATCTGCCACGAGCGAAGGATGATAGCCCCGGGCGCCACGGCCCCATCCGAGGCTCGCCGCCTCACCCCATCGTGGGGGCGGCGGCGTCGAGACCCGTGGCGAAATGGGCCGCCGTCGTTCCGGAGAAGCCGACGAGGCGGACCTCCTCCACCGGACCGTCCCGGTGGCCCCGCAGCCAGTCGACGACGGTGGCGGCGATCACGGCCGTCGCCTCCGCCACCGGATACCCGAAGATGCCGGCAGAGATGGCCGGCATCGCCACCGAACGGACCCCGGTCGCGTCGGCGGCGTCGAGGGCGGCCGCCACCGCCTGGGTGAGGAGCGCCTCGTTGTCGCCCCCTTCGTGGAAGCGGGGCCCCACCACATGGATGACATGGGAGGCGTGGAGCGCTCCCCCGGTGGTCACGGCCGCCTGCCCCGGCTGGACCGGGCCGTGGTCCCGCACCCAGCGATCGGATTCCTCCTGGATCACCCGGCCCCCTGCTCGCACGATGGCGATGGCGACCCCACCTCCGTGTTCCAGGGTCTCGTTGGCGGCGTTGACGATCGCCTCCACCGGCTGTTTCGTCAGGTCGCCCCGGACGACGAAGACGTTGGCGTTCCCGACGCGGCATGACGCGACGCTCTCCATGGCTTCACGGTACCCGAGCGGCGGCCCGGCTCATAGCTCGATGTGGCCCACGTGCGGTTCGCCGCCGATGAGCTTCGTGATCGCGGCGGCGAGCGCGGCCGGGTCGCCGGTCGTCAGGTAGGTGACCGTGCCGTGCGCCATCGCCGGAGGGCGTTCCTCGAGGATCCGGGCGACCTGGCGGGCAACGGCCGGCGCCGGGTCCACCAGCCGCACCCCCTCGCCGAGGATGCGTGCGATCTCGGGAATGAGGAACGGGTAGTGGGTGCACCCCAGCACCAGGGTGTCGATGCCCTCCTCCTGCATCGGAGCCAGGTAGGTGGTGAGGAGTCGCCGCACCGCGTCGCCCTCCACCTCGCCCTGCTCGACGAGGTCGACGAGGCCGGCGCCCGCCTGGGCCACGATTCGGACCCCGCCGGCGTGCCGGTCGACGACCGAGGCGTACGGTGCTCCCTGGAAGGTGGCGTCGGTCGCCAGCACCCCGACCACACCGCGGCTGCTCGACTCCGCCGCCGGTTTCACCGCCGGTTCCATCCCCACGAACCGCGTGCCAGGGAAACGGGCGCGCAACGGATGGAGTGCCGCGGCCGAGGCGCTGTTGCACGCCACGACCACCAGCACCGCGCCGTGTGCCAGCAGCTCCTCGACGACACGGATCGCACGCTCCCGCACCTCGTCCAGCGTTCGCTCCCCGTACGGGACCCAGGCCTGATCCGCCAGGTACAGGTAGGACGCGCCGGGCAGCAGCGCCTGGAGCTCGCGCAGCACGGTGAGGCCGCCAACGCCGGAATCAAAGACCCCGATGGGACCCTGCCCGGTCACGACGCGTCGCCTCCGCTGCACCGTGCCCATGTCAGCACACCGTCATCTTCCGCCGCCAATCGCGCGTCCCGATCACGCCCAGGCGCGACGCCCGTAGCATGCGAGCAGGGTCACCGCGGCGGAACTCCCGGGCGGCGGGTCGAGCGGCGCCGCGAACACCCCGGAGGCCGCCATGAACTCCCTGCGTGGCTCGATATAGGCGGTCACGAAAGCGGTGAGGTCGTCGACCAGCGTCTCGTCGCCACCGATCCCGCGCCCCAGATCCCAGCCGTGGATGAGGTGATCGGCGGTGAGCTGGGTCACGTACTCACGGGCAGGGATCACACCCCACGACACGTGCACCTCGGTGGAGAGATCGGCCGCCGCCACGGCTGCCAGTGCCACCGTGGCGGCGTCGCGCCACATCGCCACCGGGTCGTCGCCGAGCAGGTCCCCGTCGTAGCGGTCGCCCACCGCGGCGATGGTCTCCCCTGCCAGCAGGCGCGGCGTCCAGCGGTTCTCGAAGGTGAGGTGGTTGACCAGATCCCGCACGTCCCACTCGGTGCACGGCGTGGGATTGGCCCATTGGCCGTCGCCGATCGCCCGCACCCGCTCGTCGAAGCCGGCAACGGCACGGCGGTGGAGCACGACGATGCGGTCGTCCGGATACTGCGCCCAGTCCACGATCACTCCCAGCCGTCGTGGAGGGTGTGCGCCAGATGGGGCCGGAACAGCGCCGGCTCCAGCAGGAACGAATCGTGCCCCTTCTCGCTGTGGACGGTGACCCGTTGGTGCGGCACGTCGGCCAGCTTGAGATAGTGCGCCATCTCCTCCTGCTCGTCCGGGTAGAAGCAGACGTCCGAATCGATCGTGAACACCATGTAGCGCTGGTGCTTGCAGCGCACGAACAGGTCGCTGAGCTCCACCCCGGCCTCCGCTCCCAGATCGAACGTCTGCCAGGCGTGGATGATGCGGAGGTAGCTGTTGGCGTCGAAGCGGCGTACGAACTTCTGCCCTTGATGCCACATGTAGGACTCGAGGGGGCTCACGATGCCGTACGGTCCCGGCCCCTCGTCCCGGCTGACGACCTCGGACTGGGCCCGCTCCTTCATCGCCTCGAGCGACACGAAGGTCTTGTGCCCGATCATCCGGGCCAGCGCCAGGCCCTGCACCGGCCCCGGGCCCTCGTAGTAGTCGCCGCCCTCGAACGCGGGATCGTTGACGATGGCGTTGATCTGCTCGAAGTTGTGGATCACCTGCAGCGGCGTGGTTCGGACCCCGGCCGCGATCGGGATGACGATGTCCACCATGTCCGGGTAGCGCGTGGCGAGGGACAGGGCGAGGACCCCACCGGTGGAGGCACCGATCACCGCGTGGAGCTTCTCGATGCCGAGGTGCTGCAGCAGCCGGATCTGGACGTCGACGATGTCGGCGAAACACACCTGGGGGAAGCGGGAGCCGTAGGGCGTCCCGGTGGCGGGATCGATCGAAGAGGGCCCGGTGGAGCCGTAACAGCTCCCGAGGTAATTGGCGCAGATGACGTAGAAGCGATCGGTGTCGATCGCCTTCCCGGGACCGACGAAGCGATCCCACCATCCACGCTGGCATTCCTCGGTCCACCGATCGCTCACCCCCGGAACGGCCGGGTTGCGGCCGGCGGCGTGTTGGCTGCCGGTGAGGGCGTGGAACACCAGGATGGCGTTGCTGCGATCCCGGTCCGGTTCGCCGTAGGTCTCGTAGGCGACGGTGACCTCGTCGAGGGCGGCACCGCTGCCAAGCACGAACGGGTTCTCGGCGCTGCCGAAGGTGAAGAACTGGGTTTCGACGAGGCCGACCGACACGGGAACCTCCTCCAAGCCGGGTCACCATAGGCGCGCTGGGCACCCCGTCAATCCCACGTCGCCCCGCCGGCCTGGACGGAACCCGCCGGCGAGGCGTCTATCGTCCCGCTGATGCGCATCGGCTACCAAGGTGAGCCCTACTCGTACAGCCACCGAGCCGCCGTCGAGTTGTATCCCGGCGACGAGCACGTCGGTCTTCCCTCGTTCGTGGCGGCCTTCCTCGCCCTGGAGGAAGAGGACGTGGCCCGCCTCGTGCTGCCGGTGGAGAACTCCACCACCGGGAGCGTCCTGCCTGTGCTCGACCG
>JASFUV010000067.1:0-6386 GCA_050050155.1 Acidimicrobiia bacterium
GCTGTGGGTCACGGAGGCCATCCCCCTCCACGCCACCGCCGCCCTCATCATCGCCCTCGAGATCCTGATGGTGTCCAACGAGGCCCTCGTCGGCCTCCCCGCCGGCGCCGACCCCCTCCCCTACAGCTCGTATTTCGCCACGCTCGCCCACCCCGTCCTCATGCTCTTCCTCGGAGGGTTCTTCCTCGCCGAAGGAGCATCCAAGTTCCGACTCGACCGGGCAATGGCGCGGGTCCTCCTCCGCCCCTTCGGCGCCTCCCCCCGCCACATCATGCTCGGCCTCATGCTCATCACCGCAGCCTTCTCCATGTTCATGTCGAACACCGCAACCACCGCCACCATGATGGCCGTCGTACTTCCAGTCGTTGCCGGACTCGCCCACGACGACCGACTCCGTATCGGGTTCGTGCTCGCCATTCCCATCGCCGCCAATATCGGCGGGATCGGGACCCCCGTCGGGACCCCGCCCAACGCCATCGCAATCGGCCAGCTCGCCTCTGCCGGCATCCGGGTCAGCTTCGGAAGATGGATGCTGATGGCGGTCCCCGGTGCGATCATCCTCTTGCTCCTCGCCTGGGTGGTATTGGGACGCCTCTTCCGCTCCAATACCCGCACGATCCATGTCCAGATCGACGAGACATTCGACACATCCCGGCCCGCCATCATCTTCTACCTCACCTTCGTCGCCACCGTCCTCCTGTGGCTCACCGAGGCGATCCACGGGATCAGCTCCTCCGTGGTCGGCTTCCTGCCCGTGGTCGTGCTGCTCGGCACCCAGGTGTTCTCGGCTCGCGACCTCCAGGCCATCCAATGGCACGTGCTGTGGCTCGTCGCCGGCGGCATCGCCCTCGGCCTCGGCGTCGCATCCTCCGGCCTCGACACGTGGCTCATCGGCCTCGTCTCGTGGGAATCGATCGGGCCCGCCCTCGTGACCGCCGCCTTCGCCCTGGTCGCCATCAGCCTCTCCACCGTCATCTCCAACAGCGCCGCCGCCAACCTGCTCGTCCCGCTCGGCATCAGCCTCACCGTCACCGGCGCCGTCGACGTCGACCCGCTGCTCGTCGGGTTCATGATCGCCATCGGGGCGTCCCTCGCCATGGCCCTCCCCATCTCGACGCCCCCCAACGCCATCGCCTACTCCTCCGGCACGGTCACCACCAAGGACATGGCGGCCGTCGGAGCCATCGTCGGCGTCATCGGCCTCGCCCTGTTCCTCGTGATCGCCCCCGCGCTCTGGTCGTCGCTGGGGGTGACCTGATGAGCAACGACACCAGCCAGGCGGTGGTGATCGTCGCCAACGACGACCCCGAGGTGCTCGCCCGCCTCGCCGGCGATCTCACCACCATCTCCGAAGGGGCCTTCACCGTCGCCGCGGTCGCCAACCGCGCCGACCTCGTCGCCCGCGCCGAAGAAGCCGCCCACCAGGGCAAGAAGATCCCGCTCGTCATCGTCGACCAGGACCTCGGCGGGGCCTCCGGCGTCGACATCCTCATCGCCGGCAACGAGCACGGCCCCCTCCGCGCCGCCCGCAAAGTCCTCATGGCCGACCGCCACGAAGAAGCAGGCCTCGACCGGATCGTCCGCAGCCGCGCCCTCGACGCCACCCTCACCAAACCATGGGGCGAGAGCCAGCTACGGGCCATGGTGTACCGCCTCGTCACCGAGTTCTTCATCGAGGAGGCCCCCGAACAGGTCGACGAGATGACCGAGGTCGTCGACGTCGACGTGCTGTCCCACGCCTTCGTCGAAGCCGAGGAGCAGCGCCGCGAGGCGGATCGCACCCTGCGTCGCCTGCAGCGATCCTTCCTCGACGACCGCGCCCTCTCCGACGACGAGGTCGAGCAGCTCATGATCACCGAGATCGACCGGGCCCTCGACACCCCCCAACGCCACACCGTCCCCGCCGGCACCATGATCCTGCACGAAGGCGAGCGGGTCGACGGCATCCACATCGTGGTCGCCGGACGGGTCCGCCTCACCCTCGACGTCGACGACCGCGTCATCGGCTTCCACTCCCGCACCGCAGGGCGGATCATCGGCCTCAACGCCGTCGCCGGAAACGACTCCGTCGCCTTCTTCAACGTCGTCGCCATCGACGAGACCACGTTCATCACCCTCAGCCTCGAACAACTCGATACCGCCCTCCAGACCAGCCCCACGCTGGCGATCCACTTCGTCACCGTCCTGCTGCGATCCATGGCGCGGCGCAACCTCCGCAGCGTCGAGACCCGCCTCCAGGTCGACAGCCTCGCCCACGACCTCGTCCAGGAACGCGACGAGCTCGCCGACGCCATCGACCGTCTCGGCCGGGCCCGGTCCCGCCTCGTCGAATCCGAGAAACTCGCCACCCTCGGCCAGCTCGCCGCCGGCGTCGGCCACGAACTCAACAACCCGGCCGCCGCCATCAGCCGCGCCACCGATTTCCTCGGCGAAGACGTCGCCGCCCTCGCCGCCGACGTCGTCGACGGCGTCCAACTCGGCGAGGCGCTCCGCATCGCCCGCGAGACCGAGCCGCTCTCCACCCGGGTCGAACGGCAACGACGTGACACCCTCGCCGCCGCCATCGGCGACGACACCACCGCCAAGCGCCTCGTCCGTATCGGCATCGACACCGTCGAGGCCTACCGGGCCGCCTTCGACGGCGTCGACGACCCCGAAGCCCGCCTCGATCGCCTCGAGCTGTACCACCGCATCGGCGCCTCACTCCGCAGCATCGACACCGCCGCCGCCCGCATCGTTCGCCTCGTCGGCAGCCTCCGCTCCTACGCCCGCAGCGGCCACGAACGGGTCGATGCCTTCGACGTTCGCGAGGGCATCGAGGAGACCCTGCTGCTGCTCGGCCACGATCTCCGCCACGTCACCGTCGAACGCGACTACGGCGACGACGTCCCCCCCATCGCCGGATCCCCCGGCGACCTCGACCAGGTGTGGACCAACCTCATCACCAACGCCATCCAGGCGATGCAGGACCGTCCCGTCCTCCGCATCGCGGTGTCGGCGCCCCAACCCGACGAGGTCGAGGTCACCATCACCGACAACGGGACGGGCATCGCCCGTAGCGACCTGTCGAAGATCTTCGAAGCCACGTTCACCACGAAGTCGGGCAGGGTCGAGTTCGGGCTCGGACTCGGGCTCCAGATCGTCAAGGACATCATCGTCCGCCACGGGGGAACGATCCGGGCCGAGTCGGTCCCCGGCAACACCACCTTCACCGTTCGCCTCCCCGCCGCGAAGTCGGCCGGACCGGCCCCAACCCCCCACGAACACAACGGAGGTCACCCTTGAACCGCCTCGTCATCCTGTGCATCGAAGACGAGCCCGAGGTGCGCCAGGCGATCGCCCGTGACCTCGAGGCGTTCGAGCCGCTGTTCCTCGTCGAGGTGGCGGAGGACGTCGCCGACGCCCGCGCCGTCTTCGCCGACATCGCGGCGCGAGGCGACGAGGTAGCGCTCATCCTCGCCGACCACCTCCTCCCCGGCACCCCCGGCACCGACTACCTGGTCCAACTCCACCAGGACCCCTCCACCCACGCCATCCGCAAGGTGCTCCTCACCGGCCAGGCCGGGCACGAGGACACCATCCGTGCCATCAACGAAGCGGATCTCGACCACTACATCGCAAAACCGTGGACCCGCGAGGAACTCCACGAGGTGGTTTGCGACCAGCTCACCGACTACGTACTCGACACCGTCGACGACGTCCTGCCCTACGTCGCAGCCCTCGACGGCCCCCGGCTGCTGCGCCGGGTCGCCGAAACCGGATCGGACGAGTAGCGACCCGGCCGGTCCGGCCGATCTCGCGGCCCTTCTCCCAGGAGCGGCGGGCCCCAAACGTGTACCGTGGGGTTCGCAACCGCGCACTCGGAGGATGCGATGGCTGAATACACACCCAGGTTCTCGACGCTGATGGAGGTCTACCGACACAGCGTGGAGCAACACCGCGACCGGCCATTCCTGGGAGACAAGCGCGACGGAACCTGGCACTGGATGACGTTCGGCGATTTCGCGGCCGAAGTCGACAAGACACGCGGCGGCCTCGCCCTCCTCGGCGTCACCCGCGGTGACCGGGTCGCCATCATCGCCAACAACTCGGTCGGATGGGCCGTCGCCGCCTACGCCGCCTACGGGCTCGGAGCCGCCGTCGTCCCGATGTACGAGTCGCAGCTCCAGCGCGAATGGCGCTACATCCTGGCCGACTGCGGCGCCAAGGCCGTCGTCGTCGCCGACACGGGCATCCGCGACACCGTCGCCGGGTTCCAGGACGAACTCCCCGATCTCGCCCACATCGTGGTCATCGGCGGCGGCGGTCCTGATTCGCTCGCCGCGCTGAAAGACCGCGGCGCCGCGGCCCCCCACGACATCGCCGACATCGCACCCACCGACATCGCCGGCTTCATCTACACCTCCGGCACCACCGGCAAACCGAAAGGGGTGCTCCTCACCCACGCCAACCTCGCCAACAACGTCAGCGCCCTCGTCGACGTGTTCCCGCTGGTCCCCGAGGATCGCTCCCTCGCGTTCCTGCCGTGGGCCCACTCCTTCGGCCAGACGGTGGAACTGCACACCGCCATCGGCATCGGGTTCTCCATCGCCCTCGCCGAATCGATCCCGAAGCTCACCGACAACCTCGCCGAGGTCCGGCCGACGGTGCTGATCAGCGTGCCGCGCATCTTCAACCGCATCTACGACGGCCTCCATCTGCTCATGGCCGAGGAAGGCGGCATCAAGAAGGTCATCTTCGACGCGGCCATCGCCAGCGAGACGCGGCGCCGCGCCGCGGCCAAGCGAGGGACGCGCAGCATCGTCGGCGACCTCCTCCATCCGCTGTACGACCGCCTCGTCTTCAACACGGTCCGCAAGCGCTTCGGAGGCCGCCTCAAGTACGCCTTCAGCGGCGGCGCCGCCCTCTCCCTCAACGTGGCCGAGTTCATCGACAACCTCGGGATCACCGTCTACGAGGGCTATGGCCTCACCGAGACCTCCCCGGTCGTGACCGCCAATCACCCGGGCCACCGCAAGATGGGATCGGTGGGGCGGGCCTTGCCCGGCATCGAGGTCAGCATCGACACCGTCCCAACCGGCGACCCGGTCGACGGCGAGATCGTCGTCCACGGGCACTGCGTGATGAAGGGGTACCACAACCTCCCCGAGGAAGACGCCGCGGTGTTCACCGCCGACCGCGGGTTCCGCACCGGCGACATCGGGCACCTCGACGAGGACGGCTACCTGTTCGTCACCGGGAGAGTCAAGGAGCAGTACAAGCTCGAGAACGGCAAGTACGTGGTCCCGACCCCGATCGAGGAACAACTCCGGCTCTCCCCGTTCATCACCAACATGATGGTGTACGGCGCCAACCGGCCCTACAACGTCGGGCTCGTCGTCCCCAACTTCGAGGTGCTCTCCAAGTGGGCCCGGGAGCAAGGAATCGACGCCGCGGTCGACGAATTGCTCGATGATCCCCGGGTCGAGGAGCTCATCCGCAGGGAGATGGAAACCCTCTCGCGGGAGATCCGCCCGTACGAGCGCATCAAGAAGTTCGCCCTCATCAGCGAGGACTTCACCACCGACAACGGGATGCTGACCCCGTCCCTCAAGGTGATCCGGCGCGAAGTGCTGAAACGCTACGAGGACAACATCGAACACCTCTACGAGAAGGCCGACGTCGACGACGACTGACGCCTTCATCGCGGGATACTCGAGGGCGCGACCATGAACCAGGCATCCACCCCGCGGGCGCCGCGCTCCACCCGCGGTGCCGTCGGCCGCAGCCGCGTCACGCTGGGAGGATGCCTCCTGGCCCTCGTCGCCGCCTCCTGCTCCTCCGCGTCCTCCCCCTCCACCACCGCCTCCACGAGCGCCACCTCGGACACGATCCGAGTGATGGGATCGTGGATCGACGACGAGCAAGCGGCCTTTCAGCAGGTGCTCGACGGCTTCACCGCCGAAACCGGGATCCCCGTCGAGTACTACGGCATAGAACGTGACCTGCCGTCGGTACTGCGCCAGGACGTCGCCGACGGAGACCCGCCGGATGTCGCCCTCTTCCCCACCCCCGGGTTACTCCAGGACCTCGTCACCGACGGTGCCGCGGTGCCCATCGAGGAGGCGGCGGGCGCCCTGGTCGACGAGCACTTCGCCCCGGTGTGGCGTGAACTCGGTTCGGTGAACGGCACCCTCTACGCGGTGTTCTTCAAGGCGGCCAACAAGTCGACCGTCTGGTACGACGCCGACCGCTTCGAGGAGTACGGCATCGAGCCGCCCCTCGACTGGGAACAGTGGATCGCGATCAACGCCACGTTGCGAGATGCCGGGATCACTCCGCTCGCCGTGGCAGGCGCCGACGGGTGGGTGCTCTCGGACTGGTTCGAGAACGTCTACCTGCACACG
>JASFUV010000068.1:0-6349 GCA_050050155.1 Acidimicrobiia bacterium
CATCACCATGCGGCGGGCCAGCGTGGTTGCCTTGTCGATGTCGTTGGAAGCGCCGGTACTCGGGTCACCGAACACGATCTCTTCGGCGGTGCGGCCACCGAGGGCGTAGGCGAGCTGATCGACGAGCTCACTGCGGCGCTCGAAGTGCTTGTCCTCGGTGGGGAGCGCCAGGGTGTACCCGCCGGCGCGGCCCCGGGGAATGATCGTGACCTTGTGGATCGGGTCGAGCCCGGGGAGGACGTGGCCCACCAGGGCGTGGCCCCCCTCGTGGTAGGCGGTGAGAGTGCGTTCCTCGTCGGAGATCACACGGCTGCGGCGCTCCGGGCCGGCAATGACCCGGTCGATCGCCTCTTCCATCTCCGCCATGCCGATCCGTTCCTTGTCGCGCCGCGCCGCCAGCAGGGCCGCCTCGTTGATGAGGTTGGCGAGATCGGCGCCGGTGAAACCCGGCGTCTGGCGGGCGAGGACCGCGAGCTCGATGCCCTCGGCGAGCGGCTTGCCCTTGGCGTGGACTGCGAGGATCGCTTCCCGCCCCCGCAAGTCGGGACGGTCGACGACGATCTGGCGGTCGAAGCGACCGGGGCGGAGCAGCGCCGGGTCGAGGATGTCCGGCCGGTTGGTGGCCGCGATCACGATCACGCCGGTGTTGACGTCGAATCCGTCGAGCTCGACCAGGAGCTGGTTGAGCGTCTGTTCCCGTTCGTCGTGGCCGCCGCCGAGACCAGCGCCGCGGTGACGCCCCACCGCGTCGATCTCGTCGATGAACACGATGGCGGGAGCGTGCTGTTTGGCTTGGTCGAACAGGTCCCGCACCCGGCTGGCGCCGACGCCGACGAACATCTCGACGAAGTCCGAGCCCGAGATCGAGAAGAACGGCGCCCCCGCTTCACCGGCGACGGCGCGGGCGAGGAGGGTCTTGCCGGTGCCGGGCGGTCCGTACAGCAGCACGCCCTTGGGGATCTTGGCGCCGATGAGACGGAACTTGCCGGGGCTCTCGAGAAACTCCTTGATCTCCTCCAGTTCCTCCACCGCCTCCTCGGCCCCGGCGACGTCCTTGAACGTCACCTTCGGCATGTCCTTCGTGACCTGCTTGGCGCGGGCCTTGCCGAACTGCATCACCCGGTTTCCGCCGCCCTGCATCTGCATCAGGATGAAGATGAAGATCCCGAAGATGAGCAGGTAGGGCAGGATCGTGCCCACGAACCATTGCAGGAGGGACGGGTTCTCGGGGTCGGTCTCGAAATTCTCGACCCCGGCGTCGATGATCTGCTGGGTGAGGTCACCCTCGTACTCGTTGGGATAGGGAACCCGGAAGCTGGTGTTGGCGCCGGCAGCGACCGAATCGGGGGTCAGCTCGCCGATCAGCTCGTCGGATTTTGTCTTCATCGTCACCGAGGCGACATGGTGATTCTCGAGGGCGGTCTGGAACTCGGGGAGGGTGAGCTCGGTCGGTTCCGTGGCGCTGCTCACGAACGCGTTCACCGCCATCATGACGAGCACCACGATGGCGAGGTAGATGATGATGGTGCGTGCAGTGCGGCTCACGGTGCTTCCTGTTGCTCGGTTCCCACTCGGCGGCGCCCCATCATATGCAGTCGGGACCGCTATCCAAGACCTGCCGCGACACCCGGTTGCGCCGCCGGGCGGCGATTTCCGGCCCGAACGCGTCCCTCCCCGGTCCCGTTACTCCTCGTCCATCACCCCGATGTAGGGGAGATTGCGGAGCTTCTCCCCGTAGTCGAGCCCGTACCCCACGACGAACCCGGGCGGGATGTGGAATCCCTCGTAGCGGACCTCCAGGGGGGGACGCTCCACCCCGTCCTTGACCAGCAGGGCGGCGAGTTCGAGCGATGCCGGCGCCCGCACCCGCAGGTTCCGCATCAGGTAGTGGAGGGTGAGGCCGGAGTCGATGATGTCCTCGACGATGAGGACGTGGCGCCCCGCGATCTGCTCGTCGAGGTCCTTGAGGATCCGCACCACGCCCGAGGTCTTGGTGGAGGCGCCGTAGGACGACACCGCCATGAAGTCGAACTCGACGGGGAGCCGGACGTGGCGGGCGAGGTCGGCCATCACCATGAACGCCCCCTTGAGGACCCCCACCATGAGCAGGTCCTTGCCTTCGTAGTCGGCGGTGATGGCGGCGCCCATCTCGGCGAGTTTGGCGTCGATGTCCTCCGCCGTGATCAGCACCCGGTCGACCTTCATGGACCTCGCCTTTCCATCGTCAGTTCCACGGCGTCGCCGGCGGGGTCGGAAGGCCGGGCCCACGCCGCCCTTCGCGCCCCGGCGAGCCAGGCAATCTTCCCACGGGCCTCGACCACCGGCCAACCGGGTCGAAGGCGGGCGGGGATCCCGGCCTCGGCAAGGGCGTGGCGCACCGTCTTGTGACCGCCCCCGATGTCGATCCTGTCGCCGTCGCGGGCGGGCCGCACGCTCAAGCCGTCGCCGGCGGCGGCCGGGGCGATCCGGGTGCGGAACGGGCCGAGCGGGATCGGGCCGGTGCCGTCGGTCGCTGCGGCGGTGAGGGCCCACTCCCCTGCCGCCACCCGTCCCGGCACGGAGAGGGGCTGTGCCGGGAACCCTTCGGAGGCGCCGGCCGGACGGTGGATCGCCACGTAGGGCCCTTCCCTGGTGGCGACCAGCCCGCCGCCGAGGTCGCCGGCCGCGGGACCGTCACCTGCCGCGTCGAGCACCACTGTCACCTGCCTTCGGTCCCCGGGGTACGGAGGATGGGCGAGCCGGAGGGCACGCCGCACCACGCGCGACGCCACCGCGGGGCCGGCGGTCACCAGCGGCGCCACCGGGATCAGCACCGCGGCGCCGTCCCGCCGCAGCGGCACCGCCGCGGCGAGGGCGTCGAGTGCCGCCTCGTCATCTTGGAGGAGGCGCCCGGCGCGGGCCAGGGCGCCACGAAGCTGCGGATTGAAGCGTGCTTCGAGGAGCGGGAGGATCTCGTGGCGCAGCACGTTGCGCCGGGCGGCGGGTTCGTCGTTGGCGGGATCGTCGACGAAGGGAAGCTCGAGCCATTCGGCGAGGTCTCGCAGTTCCTCCCGCGTGAAGTCGAGGAGAGGGCGAACCAGGGGGCCGCGGCCCGGGGTGATCCCGCCGAGGCCGGCGGTGCCGGCCCCGCGCAGCAGGTTGGAGAGAACCGTCTCGGCGAGGTCGTCGCGCTGATGCCCGGTGACGATCGTCGCTCCCGCCGCGTCCCGTTCCAGGGCGGCGAGGCGGGCGAGGCGGGCCTGCCCCTCGGGCGACGGCCCGGCGGGGACCTCGACCGCCACCACGGACAGGTCGATGCCGAGGCGGGAGGCGAGGGTCCGGGCCGCCTTCTCCAGCAGTGGCGAGTCGGGCCAGCCGTGGGCGACGTGACACGCCCGGATGCGGTCCGGACCGGCGACCCTGCAGCACGCCCATGCGGCAACGGCCGAGTCGGCGCCGCCGCCGAGGGCGGCCACCGCGGGCCCGTCGGGGAGCACGGCGCCGGCCGCCGCCTCGACCGCGGCGGCGAGGTCGGTCAGGCGACGCGGTCGAGCCACAGCACCGGGTTCTCGATCTCGGCAAGCGTCGGCAGGTTCTCGGGTCCCTGCCACACCGCGTCGAGCGCCGCCCAGGAGGCGTGTTGCTCCACCCCCGAGACGAACTTTGCCCCCAACTCGTACTGGCGCAGCTTCATCTCCAGGCCGATGGCCCGCATGAGCATCATGGCTCGGGGGTCCTGGCGCCGCGCCATGAGCACCCGCGACATGCGCGCCTGGGTGAGCAGCTCGCGGGCCCCGATCCGGTCCATGACGACGTGGCCGTGCCCTTCGAGCAGTGACATGAGCGCCTGGACCCGGTCGATGATCTCGCGCTGGCCGGGTGAGGCGAACAACCCGAAGAGACCCTTCTCGTCGAGGAGGGGGCGGCCCTCGGAAGAGGCCACCTGCATCTCCTGGCGCACTCGTGCGATCCGGCCCGATTCCGGCTTGGCGGAGGCGACCAGCTCGTCGACGAGCCCGAGGAAGTAGTCGCGCATCCACGGCACCGCCATGAACTGGAGCCGGTGGGTGCATTCGTGGAGCGCCACCCAGAAGCGGAACTCGTCGGGCCGGAACTCGTGCTGGCGCTCGATGGCGAGGACGTTGGCGCCGACGAACATGAGCTTGTCGCCGCTCTCCCCATCGGCGGTGGGAAGGACCAGCTCGTACTGGCCGAGAACCCTCCGGGAGAGCAGCCCGAGCACGGCGCCCAGCTCGGTCGCCATCAGCCGCCCGGCGACGGCGCGGCCGACGCCGCGGTGGCGGCCGAGGCGTTCCTCGACGGATCCCATGAGGATCGAGAAGGAGGCCAGGTTGGCGCGGGCCCACTCCCGGCGAGTCACGACACTCACCTCGGGCGAGCCGGGGGCGTGGAGGCCGGTCTCCTCTTCCACCAGGAGGGCGGCCCGTTCCACGAGGCCGGGGGCCTGGGCCGCCAATCGGGCCTCGTGGTAGGTGCCCTCCAGCGGGTAGTCCCCGGCGAAGCGGCCGGCCACCGATGCGGCGAGGTCCCAGTTGACGGCAGTCATGCCTGCAACGTACTACGGGCCCGAAGCCGGCAGGGACGGTGCGGGTGGGGCGAGCCGGGGCCGGTCGTGACCTGGGTCCCCGTCACGGCGGCGAATCACTTGGCGATGGTGTAGCGGCCGCGCACCCGCACCAGGTAGAAGACGGCGGCGCCTGCGACCGAGAGCACCCCGATCGCGACCACGGTGGGAGCCAGGTACCGGGCCGTCCACGGCTGTTCGGTCTCCTCGACCGACACCGGTGGCGCCTCCACCGCGGGTTGCACCTCGTCGGCGGCGTGGGCGGCGGGGACCGGTGACGCCGGGAGTGCGTCCATCACCGGTCCACCCGGCATCACCAGAACGGCGAGCAGCAGCAGTTGGGCCGCGGAGAGGAGGGCGCGTCGCATCATGTCCGGGAGACTAGTGGAGCACCCCGCGGCGCCATCACATCACATCCGGGCCCGGATCGGTTCCGCCGTGACGAGGGCGGGTCAGGACTCGGGAACGACCCTCCCCCGCAGGCGCGGGAAACGAGTCGGGGCGTGCGCGAAGCAGTACTCGCGGCGGTTGTAACGGGAGAGGAGGGTGTCGCATCCGTCCTTGGCGCAGCTGCGCTGCTCGCCTGCGGTCTTGGGGGCTCTGCTCCCCCCCATGATGCGCTTCCCCTTCAGCACGTGATCAGACATGGTGTTGGAATCTCACTCCTCGGAGGACATGCCTCCGGTCAGAAGGTCTCGTTGGCTTCGTGTTCGATCAACGCATGAAGCCGGTCAAAAAGTTCCGGTGGCGCTTCGTCGCAGCCACGCTCACGGATGACTGCCTTGAGCTTCGTTTCGAACTCGAAGGCGTTGCAGCAGTAGTCGCAACGGCGGAGGTGCCACCTGATCCGCATCCGGTGCGCCCACGTCAACTCCTCGTCCAGGTAGTTGTAGACGTACTCGATTGCGTGTTCACACCCAGAGCTCATGAGCCCGATCCAGTCAAACCGCGTTCTTCAGCCAGAGACCACAACTTCTTTTGGAGCGCTTTTCTTCCCCGATGGAGCCGCGACATCACGGTGCCGATCGGGATGTCGATGATCTGTGCGATCTCCTTGTACGAGAAACCTTCGACGTCGGCGAGCAGGACCGGGAGGCGGAAATGCTCCGGCAGCAACTCCAGCGCCTCCTTGACGTCGGTGTCGACGATCTGGTCGAGCACGGAGTCCTCGGCGCTGGGCTCGGCTCCGGTTTCCTCGCCGAGCCTGCGGTACAGGTAGAAGTCCTGCAGGTCCCCCAATTCGACCTCGCTGGGACGCCGCTGCTGCTTGCGATACCGGTTGATGTAGGTGTTGGTGAGGATGCGGTAGAGCCACGCCTTGAGGTTGGTGCCCTCCCGGAACGTGTGGTAGGCGCGGTAAGCCTTGAGGAACGTCTCTTGGACGATGTCCTCCGCGTCGGTGGGATTGCGCGTCATCCGCAGCGCCGCCGAGTACAGCTGCGGGGCGTACTGCATCGCATCCCGTTCGAAGTTCGCCTGTTCCGCCATGAAACCGATCTCGATGTGTGTCCGGCCGCTCCCCGGCGGCCCGAGCCCCCGCGTGGTCGTCGCCGCCGCACCCGCGTGCGCGGGCCAGCACGATCATCCCACACCCTGGGGTGCCGACCAATGGTCGACGAGACGACACTACTCGGTGGAGGGGTACACTGCCCGCCATTCCGCCGGAGTAGCTCAGTCGGCAGAGCGACGCACTCGTAATGCGTAGGTCAGGGGTTCGATTCCCCTCTCCGGCTCGATTCGAAACCCGAAGTTCGGCACGGTTTCGGCGATTCCGAGGACCCATCG
>JASFUV010000069.1:0-6345 GCA_050050155.1 Acidimicrobiia bacterium
GGGCGGCGTCATCATGGACGTCGTCAACGCCGAACAGGCCAAGATCGCCGAAGAGGCGGGCGCGGTCGCCGTGATGGCATTGGAGAGGGTCCCGGCCGACATCAGGGCCCACGGAGGCGTCGCCCGCATGGCCGATCCGGCCAAGGTCGATGAGATCATCCACGCGGTGTCGATCCCGGTGATGGCGAAGGCACGCATCGGCCACTTCGTCGAGGCGCAGGTGCTCCAATCGCTCGGCGTCGACTACATCGACGAAAGCGAGGTCCTCACCCCCGTCGACGACCTCCACATCGACAAGTGGGCCTTCACGGTTCCGTTCGTCTGCGGGGCCCGCAACCTCGGCGAGGCGCTACGGAGGATCGGTGAAGGAGCCGCCATGATC
This sequence comes from Acidimicrobiia bacterium, assembly GCA_050050155.1. Lineage (GTDB taxonomy): Bacteria > Actinomycetota > Acidimicrobiia > Spongiisociales > UBA5794 > CAYQEC01. Next base: position 383 of record JASFUV010000069.1, read on the forward strand.
CGCACCAAGGGCGAGCCGGGGACCGGCAATGTCGTCGAGGCCGTCAAGCACATGCGCCTCATGAACGCAGAGATCCGCCGGCTCTCGACGCTCGGCGACGACGAAATGATGAGCGCCGCCAAGGACCTCCAGGCCCCGTACGGTCTGGTCAAGGAGGTGGCGGCGACCGGAACCCTGCCCGTCGTCAACTTCGCCGCCGGCGGCATCGCAACACCGTCGGACGCGGCGCTGATGATGCAGCTCGGGTGCGACGGCATCTTCGTGGGTTCGGGCATCTTCAAGTCTGGCGACCCGGCGGAGCGGGCCGCGGCCATCGTGGAAGCGACGACGTTCTTCCGCGACCCGGAGACGGTCGCCAAGGTGTCCCGCAACCTCGGGGAGGCGATGGTCGGCCTCAACATCGACACCATCCCACCGGCCGAGCGCATGCAAGACCGGGGGTTGTGAGCCGTGCGGGTCGGGGTACTCGCGCTCCAGGGTGACTTCCGGGAGCACGTGATGCTGCTCGACGCCATGGAGGTCGAGACGGTCGAAGTCCGGGTCCCCGAGGACCTCGCGGGCCTCGACGCCGTCGTCATCCCGGGGGGCGAATCGACGACCATCGGCCGGCTCGCCCGCAGCTACGGTCTCCTCGATCCTCTGCGCGACGCCATCCGTGACGGCATGCCGGCGCTCGGGACGTGCGCCGGCATGATCTTCCTCGCTGCGGCCACGACCGGGCCGGCGCAGCCGCAGCTCGGCGTTCTCGACGTCATCGTGGAACGCAACGCGTTCGGGCGACAGGTCGACTCGTTCGAGGCGGACCTGCCGATCGCCGGGGAGGATGAGCCGGTGCACGCCGTGTTCATCCGGGCCCCGTGGATCGAGAAGCTCGGGACCGAGGTCGAGGTGCTCACGTCGGTGGAGGACCCGGAGTCAGGAGAGGTACGCCCGGTGTTCGTGCGCCAAGGCCGTATCCTCGCGACCGCCTTCCATCCCGAACTCACGGGAGAGACCCGCATCCACCGGATGCTGCTGGACCTTGCCCGAAAGGAGCGCTGATGTCGGGACATTCGAAGTGGGCCAACATCAAGCACCGCAAAGGCCGGCAGGATGCGCGGCGCGGCAAGTTGTTCGCCAAGCTCATCCGGGCCATCGAAGCGGCCGCCCGGGAGGGTGGGTCCGACCTCGTCGGCAACTCGACGCTCGCCACCGCGGTGCAGAAGGCGAAGGACGCCTCGGTCCCCAAGGACAACATCGAACGGGCCATCGCCCGCGGCTCGGGCGACGTGGACGGCGTCCAGTACGAGGAGATCTGGTACGAGGGCTACGCCCCCGGCGGGGTGGCACTGTACGTGCTCGTCCTCACCGACAACCGCAACCGCGCCACCTCCGATGTCCGGGCCGTGTTCACCCGGCAGGGCGGCAGCCTCGGCGAGCCCGGTTCGGTGGCGTACCTGTTCGAGCAGAAGGGCTACGTCCTCGTCGAAGGAGACGAGGACACCGTGATGATGGCGGCGCTGGAGAGCGGCGCCGAGGACGTCCGCCCCTCAGAGAACCAGTGGGAGGTCATCTCGGCGCCGAGCGACCTCCCCGCGGTGCGGGCCGCCCTCGAAGCGGCGGAGGTCACCGTCGAATCCGCCGAGGTGACCCAGCTGCCGAGCACGACCGTGCCCGTCGACGCCACCAACGCCCCCAAGGTGTTGCGGCTCGTCGACGCCCTCGAAGACCTCGACGACGTGCAGTCCGTGTACGCCAACTTCGACATCCCCGATGAGATCCTCGCCGAGGTGAGCTGACCCGCACCGGCTCCCTCCCGGCACCCATCCTTGGTGTTGCGGCGGGCGCCCTCTAACCTCAGGGAACATATGTTCGTACTCGGCATCGACCCAGGGCTCTCGGTCACCGGCTACGGCGTGGTCCAGGTCGACGGCACCGCCGTCCGGGCCAGGGCGGTCGGCGTGATCCGGACCTCGCCGAAGCTCCCGGTGGCGGAACGCCTCGCCGAGCTGTACCGCGACATGGCTGACCTGATCGCCGAGCACCACCCCGACGAGGCCGCCATCGAGCAGGTGTTCGTCAACCGGAACCTGCAGACGGCAACGTCGGTGGGGCGGGCCTCCGGAGTGCTGCTCCTGGCCGCGGCCGAAGCCGGGATCCCGATCCACGAGTACACCCCGTCGGCCGTGAAGATGGCATTGACCGGGTTCGGGGGCGCCCCGAAGGCGCAGGTCGGAGAGGTGATCGCGATGCGGTTCCGCCTCGACACCGTGCCGGCGCCGGCCGACGCGGCGGACGCCCTGGCCATCGCCCTCTGCCACGCCCAGGCGCTGCCGTTGCGGCGTGCCGTGAAAGGAGCGGCATCATGATCGGGCGCCTCAGGGGGCTGCTGGCGGCGAAGGGCGCCGACCGGGTCGTGCTCGACGTCGGTGGGATCGGCTACGAGATCGCCGTGACCCCGACCGGGCTCACCGAGCTCCCCGCCATCGGGGAGGAGGCAGTGCTCCACACCCACCTCCATGTGCGCGAAGACCTGCTCCAGCTCTACGGCTTCGCCTCCGAGGACGAACGGGGCCTGTTCCGCCTCCTCGTGGGGGTGTCGGGAGTCGGCCCCAAGCTCGGCATGGCGATCCTGGCCACGCTGCGCCCCGACGAACTGCGCCGGGCCGTCCTCACCGACGACACCGCCGCGCTCACCGCGGTGCCCGGGATCGGGCCTCGCAGCGCCCAGAAGCTCATGCTGGAACTCCGGCCCCGCCTGGAGCTGCCCGACAGCGAACTGGCGCCGAGCGGGACCGTCGCCGCCGAGGTGCGTCTCGCCCTCGAGGGCCTCGGCTACCAGACCGCCGAGATTCATGCCGCGATGCGGGAAGTGCCGGCCGACCTGCCGCTGGAGGAGACGCTGCGTCAGTCGCTCCAGGAGCTCGGCAAGCAGCGCCGCGCCTGACGAGAAGGGACCCAGACGATGCGTGAGGAAGGCCTGCTGGCCACCGAAGGGCTGCCGGAGGACGTGGCGCTCGAAGCCGGCCTGCGGCCGCGGCGGATGGAAGACTTCGTGGGCCAGGCTGCGCTGAAGGAGCGCCTCGCCATCCTGATCGAGGCCGCCCGCAGCAGGGCCGAGGCAGTCGATCACGTGCTGTTCTCGGGGCCTCCCGGACTGGGGAAGACGTCGCTGGCGGGGATCCTGGCCGCCGAGATGGGCGCCCAACTCCATCCCACCTCGGGGCCCGCGCTGGAACGCCCGGGGGACCTCGCCGCCGTCATCACCAACCTCGACGCCGGGGATGTGCTGTTCATCGACGAGATCCACCGGCTCCCGCGCCAGGTGGAGGAGGTCCTCTACCCGGCGATGGAGGACTTCCAGCTCGACATCGTCGTCGGGAAAGGGCCCGCCGCCCGGTCCATCCGCCTCGACCTGCAACCCTTCACCCTGGTCGGGGCGACCACCCGGGTCGGGCGGGTGGCGCCGCCGCTGCGGGATCGGTTCGGGTATGTCGCTCGCCTCGACTACTACGAACCGGACGAGCTCGGCGCCATCGTGACCCGGTCCGCCGGGATCCTGGAGGTCGAGGTCACCGTCGACGGGGCCGAGGCGATCGCCCGCCGCAGCCGGGGAACTCCCCGCATCGCCAACCGCCTCCTGCGCCGGGTGCGCGACTACGCAACGGTGCGGGCCGAGGGCCGGGTCGACGTCGGCACCGCAGACGCCGCACTCGAGGTCTTCGAGGTCGACTCCATCGGGCTCGACAAGGTGGACCGGGCCGTCCTCGAAGCCGTCATCGTCAAGTTCGGCGGGGGACCGGTCGGTCTGTCGACCCTGGCGATCGCGGTGGGTGAGGAGCCCGAGACCGTCGAGGATGCCTACGAGCCGTACCTCCTCCAGGAGGGGTTCCTGAAGCGGACGCCGCGCGGCCGGGTGGCGACGGCCCGGGCCTTCCGGCACCTCGGCATCGACCCGCCGGCGCCCGAACAGGAACAGACCCGGCTGGTGTGACCGTTCAGCGACGCCACGGCGGGAGGGAACTCCGCCAGTAGGCGTCGAGCCGGGCAACGAAGCGTGGCGGGGTCTCCGCGTAGGCGAGCCGTCCGATCCCGAACGCCCGGCGCTGCAGCGCGATCCGCTGGCGGGCCACCGCGGTGAGGAAGGCGTAGCGCTCGCCGTCGACCGGAAGGAGCATGCGGTCCGATTGCACGAGCCGGCCCAACACCGCCAGGTCGTGCTCGTCGCCGAGCACGTCGGCCAGTTCCCCCAAGGACGCCTCGAATGCACCGAGCACGTTGGGCCACAACAGGTTGAGGGCCTCCACCTGGTAGCGGAGGTACTTGACCCGCTTGCGCCACTCGTGGAACGTGGGCTCGGCGGGGACCCGTTCGGCGGCGCGCATGGCGCGCCGGCCCCGCCGGTAGACACGGGTGATCCCGGGCCCCACCGAGCCGAAGGCATCCGGGATCCGATGGCGCACCGGAGCGGCGGCGTCGCCGACCGCATCGGCCACCGGCCACGAGGCGAAACGGGCCCGTGCCGTGCGCAGCGTCACCCCGAGATCGAGCATCCGCTGCCGGTCGTTCAAGACCTCGCCGGTCAGGCGCAGATGGCGTTCCAGCAGGCGCCGGTGGAGGCCGCGGAAGGCTTCTGCCGGGATGGCGGCGGGTGCCACCTCCTGCAGGTGGGAGATGGACGTCGCCATGACCCACGAGTCCCGGACCGGTGCCAGCGCCCGTCCCGCATCGCGCAGCACGACGTTCTCGTTGCGGTAGACCGCAAAGCCGATGTCGTCGCGCACCATCCGCAGCAGCGCCCGCAGCCGCTTGAGTGCCTTTCTTGCCTCGTGCACCGTGCCGTCGCGGTCCTCCCCGGGCGCGGCGAGCCCGTCGATGGCGATGGCGAACTGGTCGAGCGCCACCCGGCGGAGGCCGAGGGCGAGCGGTTCGTCGGGATGGAACGAGAGCGAAACGCGTCCCGGGTCCGGGGCGGTGAAGGACGGGGAATCGGCCGGGACGATGGTGACGAGGAGGTCGGTGGGATGCGGGATCCGCGCCGGAGGGACGGGCGACGGGCCGGTGAGATCGACCGCGTCGTGGAGAGTGGGCGGCCCGGCCTCGGGCATGACGGTGCTCCTTTGCGCGTCCGGAGCGTACCGCCGGGCCGCCGGCACGGCGAGGAATGCGCCCACCCGGAACCCCCGACGGTGCGGGCCCCCTAGCCTGCGCCGGGTGACCTCGCGCGCCACCGACGACTACCGCTACGAACTGCCACCCGCCGCCATTGCCCAGGCGGCGATCGAGCCGCGCGACGCCGCCCGGCTCCTTCTCGCCTCCACCCTCGAAGACCGGCACGTCTCCGACCTCCCCGAGGTGTTACGCCCGGGGGACCTGCTGGTGGTCAATCGCACCCGGGTGCGGGCCGCCCGGTTGGAGGGGACCAAGGCGGAGACGGGTGGGAAGGTCGAGCTGCTGCTGATCCGGCGCCGCGACGCCGAACACTGGGAAGCCCTGATCCGGCCGGCGCGACGGATCCGCCCCGGCACCACCCTCCACCTGGGACCCATGACCGGGCGGGTGGTGGAAGGCCCCGCCCGCGGCATGGTCATCGTCACCATCGACGGGGACGGGGACATCGAGGACCTGGTGGCGCGCACGGGGACGGTCCCCCTCCCGCCGTACTTCCACGGCCGCCTCGCCGATCCCGAGCGGTACCAGACCCTCTTCGCGACGTCGATCGGATCGGCCGCGGCCCCTACGGCAGGCCTCCACTTCACCGACGATCTGCTGGCGAGGCTCGACGCGCGGGGGATCAGCCGCACCGAAGTGGAGCTGGACGTCGGGCTCGACACCTTCCGACCCATCGCCACCGCGCAGATCGACGATCACGAGATGCACCACGAGGCGTACCGGGTGCCGGACGAGGCCGCAGAATCGGTGGCGGCCGCCCGCCGCGACGGGCGCCGTGTCGTCGCGGTTGGCACCACGGTGGTCCGCACCCT
>JASFUV010000070.1:0-6337 GCA_050050155.1 Acidimicrobiia bacterium
TGGCGGCGCTGCTCGCCCTGGTCCACACGGAGGGCGACGACATCGGCAACGAGTCCACCCTCCGCATCGCCGCCACCGTCGCCGGCATCGACCCCGATCGCCTCCTCACCGCCGGCGCCGGGATCGGGTTCGATGCACTGGGAGCCGAGACCGGCACGGCTACGATGCGCGGCGTCCGGGACGTGCCGAGCATCGTGCGCCACGGTCCGGTGCTCCAGATCAGGACCACCGACGCCGTCACCCGCGGCGACGCCCGCGCCCGGCTCGACTTGTTGCAGGCGGTGATGGAGGACGACGGCATATGGGAATTGAAGAAGCCATGACCACCATGGACGGGCCGCTGCGCTGCAGCCACTGCGGCAACAAGACCCGTTTCGACATCTACGACCGGGTGGCCCGGCGCCGTTTCGCCCACTTCTCGCTCGGGGGCGAGGTCGGCTACGAGGACGAGGAGATCCTCGACCGGACCGTGGAGCGCATCGTCTGCCGGTGGTGCGAACGGGACGATTCCATCGAGCCCGCCGGCACCGGCGACGGCGAAGACGAGGGCTAGGAGCTCCTCCGGCGTTGCCGGACCGCCTCGTACAGCAACAGGGCGGCGGCGGTGGAGGCATTGAGGCTGTCGCCGACCCCCGCCATCGGGATCCGCACGGGGGCGCACACCGCCGCCCACCGATCCTCCAGGCCGGCGTGCTCGCTCCCCACCACCAGCCCGACCGCCCCGGTGAGGTCGGCATCCCAGTAGTCGGCGGTGGCGGCCGGGAAACCGGCGACGAGCCGGAGGCCGTGCCCGGAGGTCCACGCCACGGTCGCCTCGGCGGACGCGATCGCGGTGGGCCGGGCCAGCAGCGCTCCCTGCGAGGCGCGGATCACGTTGGGGTTGAAGAGGTCGGTTGCGGGGTCGGCCACCACCACGGCGTCCACCGCGGCACCGTCGGCGGCCCGCAGCATGGCTCCCAGGTTGCCGGGCTTCTCGATGCCTGCCACGACCATGACCAGTGCCTGCGATGGCGGCGAGAGCCGCTGCAGCGACAGCTCGGGCCGGAGGGCCACCCCGAGGAGGCCATCCGGATGGCGCCGGTAGGCGACCTTGCGGAACGGCGCCTCGGCGACGGTGAGCACGGTGGCCCCTGCCGCGGCGAGGTCCTCGACGGTGGCGCGACGCGCCGCGTCGAGCATCGGAGGGCAGACGACGAGCTCGTCGATGATGACGCCTGCGGCGACTACCCGGCGCAGCTCCCGGTTCCCCTCGACCAGGAAGCGCCCGGAGGCGTCACGATCCCGCCGCCGCCGGAGCCGCACCAGCGCCTTGACGCGGGGGTTGGTGGTGGAGGTGACGAGGTTCCCCATCGGGATCACCAGCTGCTGCCGCCACCGCCGGAGAAGCCGCCCCCACCGCCCCAGCCGCTGAAGCCACCGCCGCCCCAAGAGCCCCCTCCCCACGACGAGCCGCCCCCGCCCGCAAAGCCGCCCCCGCCGCCCCACCACGACCCGCGATCCGCCGACCAGGAATGGTCGCGGTAGATCGGCTCCCAGCCGAAACTGCCGCGATGTCCCTTGGTGATGACCCAGTGGTAGAAGAACAGCGTGAACGGGTCGAAGTCCCACAGGCCGCGGGGGAGGGGCTCGCCCGACCAGGTGTCGGTCTGACCGCTGGTCCCTTCGTGGGCGAGTTCCGGAGCGAACCGGTCGGCGTCGGCGATCTCGCTGCGCGCCAGAGCCTGGCGCTGGGCGGCGTAGGCGAGAGCGAACACCCGCGGGCCGCGCGGATCGGAGGCGCCGAACGCCGCTGCCACGTCGGCGTAGGTCCCTTCCAGTCCCAAGGTGGCCAGCGCCTGGCGGGCGTCGAACCAGCGGCGCAGCGCCTGGGCCGGTTCCAGCGACACCGCCAGGATCCCGGCGATGGTGTGTCGGGTGTCTCCGGTGACACCCTCGGCGGCGAGACCGTCGAGTAGCTCCTGATACACCTCCGGCCCGTCGTCGCGCCGGCGGAGGAGGGCGGTGGTGATCGCCACCGGGAGCCCGAGCCGCGTCGCCTCCGTCCGGACCCGTTCGATCTCCCCGGGCTCCCGCAGCCCGGCGAGGGCGCATTCGACCGCCTCGCCCGCCTCCAGCCCGAGATCCCGGTTGGCGTGGTACGCGGCGACGAAGTCGTCGAGGTCGTCCTCGTCGTGGTTGAGGAGCAGCAACGCGGCGACGGCGGGGATCGAGAGGCCGTCGCGGGTGAGGAGCGCACCCTTGGCGAGGAGATCGCGGCGCACCTGCTCGTACCGCTCGAACGAGGCGGTGGGCTCCTCGGTGAGATCGGCGAGCGCGGCGGCGACGGCGGGCCGGGTGGTCGTGTCGGGGAGGGAGGCGTAGAGGGTCTGGAGCCGGTCCGTCTTGCGCCGTGCGGTGGCGTACACCGCCTCGAGCTCCTCGGAGGCGCCTTGGAGGGAGACCCCCTGATCGAGGGCGGGAGCGGCTCGGAGAAGACGTTCTCCCGCATCGGTGAGGTCGGTGGAGCCGATCGGCGTGGCGGTGAGGCGATCGGTAATGGCCTGTCCCAGCCGCAACCTGGCGGCGGCGACCCGGTGGGGCCGGAGGCTGTCGATGATCCGGTTCAGTTCCTGGCGCTTCACCTCGAAGAGACGGTCGTCCTCCTCGTCGACGTCGAGCGTCTCCCGGATGGCGCTCTGCAACGCCCCCTCCAGCAGGGGACGCTCCGACGAGGAGCGCAGCTCCAAGGGGACCTCGGTGTCGCGCCGGACCCGGTCACGGTCGACGACGGTGACGAGATCGAGCGACCACAAGGCCCGCAGCACCGGTTCGTCGTCGGCCCGATCGCCGTGGTGGACGGCGCGGAGAGCGGCCACCGCCGCGGTGGTGGAAACCTCCGGCGCGTCGCCGGAGAAGGGGACGGCGAACTCGGCGACGGAGGGAAGCTCGTGGCCCGCCGGTTCGAGGCGGGCGACATCCCCGTCGACCAACTCGGCGCGGGCGGCCCGGATGCGTTCCCGCTTGCGGCGGCGCACCGAGACGAGAGCGACGCCACCGCCCATCAGCACCACGGCCATGAGGAGCCGGACGATGACCGCGACCGGCGGCCCTGGCGAGCTGCTGCCGCCGGGATCGGCCAGCTCCTGCTCCAGGCTGCCGACGATGGCGAGGGCGCCCCCCTCAAAGTCGCCCCGCCCGAAGAAGCTGTCTCCGGCACCGGTGATGCGGGAGCTGGGGAGGTCGAGGCCGGGCCCGGTCGTCAGCTCGGTACGCCGGGCGGAGACGTCGACCAGGATGACGATGCCGGCAGGTCCGCCGGCGAGCCCCACCCCCCAGGCGTTGCCGAGATCCTGGGCAAAGGACAGCGGGGTGCCGTGAGGGACGGCGGAGACGATGACGAAGGCGATCTGGTGACCGTAGGCGGCGACGAGGGCGCCGATGGCGTCCTCCACCCTGGCGTCGTCGGCCACCACCCCGGCGTCGTCGGTGAACCACCCCTGGCACACCACCCCGTCGTAGGTGCCGCACTCGGCGGGCGTCTGGGCGGTGGTGCTCTGCGCCGCGGCGGCGGGCGCCAGAGCGACGATCACGAGGAGGGCGACGAGGGCGGCGGGCACGATCTTGTGTCTCACGACCGGCAACGCTAGCGGCACCCCGGGTCGGCGGCCGCCGCGGCCGGGCGGGGGCGTGTCACAGGGGGCGCCGAATGTGGTCGAAGGCGCGCCGGTCGAGGGCGGCGCGGTCGACGTCGACGCCGATGCCGGGAGTGTCACGAGGAAGGAGGCGGCCGGCGCCGTCGAGACGCCACGAAGGATCGACGAGATCGTCGACGAAATAGCGGTCGGAGGCGGCGAGATCCCCGACCACGTCGGCGGCGGGAAGGGTGGCGAGCGCCACGGCGTGGCTGCGCCCGATCCCGCTCTCCACCAGGCCCCCCACCCGGAGGTGGCTCCCTGCGGCGGCGACTTCGCCGGCGAGGGCGGCGCCCTGTCGCGTCCCGAGCCTGCCCGCCTTGAGGGTGAGGACCGCGCCGGGCACGGCCGCCAGCGCCTCGCGGGCAGCGGCGGGGTCGGCGGCCGATTCGTCGAGGGCGATCGGGGTGACGAAACGGCGCGCCAGTGCGGCGAGCCCCGCCAGATCCGCGACGGGGAGCGGCTGCTCCAGGTAGGCGAGACCGGCCCGGTCCCAGCGGGCGAGGGCGGTGTCGCCTGCGGCCGGGAACGAGCCGTTGGCGTCGGCCCCGAACGTCACATCAGGGTACGCCTCCCGCAGCGCCGCGACCTCCTCGACCGGGCTGGAGCGATCGATCTTGAGCTTGAACGCCCGGTACCCGGCGGCGTGCAGGGCCGCCACCTCCCGGGCGCGGGCCGCGGGTTCCGCCAGGCCGACGGTGGCCCCGGCCGCCACCCCGCCCGCGGATCCACCGAGATGGGCCCACAGCGGCACCCCGGCGGCCTTGGCGGCGAGGTCGCCAACGGCCTCGTCGATGGCGGCGACGGCGGTCGGCGCCCGCTGCGGGGCGGCCGGACCGGGGTCGGTCCGGAGGTGGGCCCAGACCCGATCGAACGGTTCGGTGTGGCCCGGGTAGGGCGCCGCCTCCCCCCATCCCACCAGTCCGTCGATGGCGATCGCGACGATCGCGAGGCGGCGGGAGGTGATCGTCCCGAGCGAGGTGGCGAAGGGGCGCCGCAACGGCAGATCGACCGCCCACGCCTCGAGCCCGGCTCCCGGGAGGATCGGCGTCGTCACCGCGGCCGCCTAGCGGCCACTCCCGCGCAGCGACCCGGTGGTCTTGTCCACCGACTGCTCGGAGCCCTGGTAGAGGACGCAGATGCCGGTGCGGTCTCCGTCTTCCCATCCCTCCTGGGTCGGGGTGAAGACGTTGAGCCAGATCTGCGATTCCTCCCAGATCGACCCGACGTAGTCCTCGAACCGATCGAGGCACCCGAGGGCGCCGCCCTCGTAGACGGCCTGGTCCCCCGGATACACGTCGAGGCCCAGATCCGGCACGATCCCCGAGGACGTGGCGGGGGTGACCTCGATGAGGGCGAACACCTCGTAGTCGTGGGGTTCATCGCACGAGACCGGATCGACCTCGTTGAAGACGAGCGCGGTCGGCTCATCGAAGCAATCACCGGGCTCGAGGCGATCCACCGACTTGGAGGTGTCGAGGACGGAGATCGCGATGAAGACCGCAATCCCGATGACAACCGCGAGGCCCCGGAACCGCCACAGCGTTGCGAGGATGCCGCGGCGGGGCGGGGGCCCGCTCGGGGGCAGGCCCTCCGGTGGCGGTTCGAGCGGGGGAAGCGGCTCGCGGACGACCTCATCGGGACGACCCTGAACGGGAGGTGAGGGCTGGTGCCACGATGCGGGCGCCGGCGTCGCGGCGTTCTCGGCAGGCCCGCCGTCGAACGGTGCCGGCTCGGCGGCGCGGCGCCGCGGCTGCGGCCGTTCCTCGGGCTGGATGCCCTCCTCGGGGGTAACGCCCTCCTCGGGCTCCTGGGAGGCCGCGTCGGGATCGGATGCGAGGTCGTGGCGGGCGCGCCGCAGCATCTCCTCGCTGCTGAGTGGTTCGTCGGGCCGGTCGGTGCTGATGGAGCCCCCCGTCGTCGGCGGCAGCATCCTACGGCATCCCCTCGGCGAAGACGGCGATTGCGGCGTAGGTTGATCGCGACGATGCCGACCCGCTCCCTGCGCCTCACCGGACCCCTCGACCTCGACGCGACGCTCGCCGCGCTCGGGCTGTCGGTGTGGTCCCACGCCACGGTGCGGGGGAGCGACGCGGTATGGGCGATGCGGACTCCCGACGGCCCCGCCACCGTGCATCTCACCGTGACCGGGACGGCCGCGGTGGCCGAGGGCCACGGTCCGGGCGCGGCATGGGCGCTCGACCAGGTCCCCGCCCATCTGGGCCTCGACGACGGCATCGACGACTTCCGGCCCGGCGACGGGATCGTTGCGGCCCTCCACCGGCGCAGCCCCGGGCTCCGCCTCGGCCGGACCGGCCTCGTGTACGAGGCGCTGGTCCCAGCCGTGATCGGTCAGCGGGTGACGATCGAAGGGGCGCGCCGCAGCACCCGCGCCCTGGTGGCCCGTTACGGGGAGGACGCTCCCGGGCCCTTCGCACGGCGGTTGCTCCCCGCCCCCGAGGTGCTCGCCTCCCTCGACTACGCCGACCTGCATCCCGCCGGCATCGAGCGGGCGCGGGCCGTGACCCTCATCGAGGTGGCGCGGCGGGCACGGCGGCTCGAGGAGATCATGCGGATGGATGTGGCCGCGGGCCGGGAGCGCCTGCTGGCCATGCAGGGCATCGGGGAGTGGACCGCCGGCCACGTCATGGGGATTGCCCGCGGGG
>JASFUV010000071.1:0-6320 GCA_050050155.1 Acidimicrobiia bacterium
GGCCTCCACAAGGTTCTGCCAACGGCGAGAATGGGGTCATGAGCATCGAAGCCTCGGCACGATTCGTCCGGGCCACGACCGTGGGAGACCTCGTCTCCGGCCAGGTGCTGGCGGCCCGGCTCCGCTCGGAGGGGATCGAGGTCCGGCTCCACAGCGAAGCGCTCGGCCCCTATCCGACCACCGTGGGCGGCCTGGCCGCCACCGAGCTGTGGGTGCCTCAGGACCGCCTGGAGGAGGCGGCGCAGATCCTGCTCGACAGTGAGGTCCGCAACGCCCTCGCCCCGGCCGAGCCGGAACGGGAACCGCGGCTGCCGCCGCCGCTGGAGACGCGAGTGGTGGCCGCCGTCGTCGGCGTGATCCTGCTCGTGCTGTGGCTGCTGCGGATCGTGCGGGTCTTCTGACCCTGCCTCATCCGGCGGCGCGGGCCGCCTCGATCTCGGCGGCGTCGAGCCGCCGGAACATGCGCCTCCCTGCGGTGCGGTCGAGGACCGCCGCCTCCCACCCGGACGCGGGGATCTGGCTCTCCTCGACCTCCTCCATGGCCGCGGCCGCGACCCGGATCGTCTCGGGGAGGTCGGCGAAGCCGTCGACGGCGGCCCCGAGGCGTTCGGTGAGCTGCTCCTCGTTGCCGCCCATCGCCCCGAACCGCTCGATGTCGCGCAGGGTGCCGTCGTACTGGATGCGGTACATGGCGGTGTCGGCCGGGTCGATCCCGATCTGGGCCACCATCACCTCGACCTCGTACGGCTTCACCTCGTGGGTGAAGATCTGACCCAGGGTCTGCGAGTAGGCGTTGGCGAGCCCCTTCCCGGACACGTCGCCGCGGCCGTACGAGAACCCCTTCAGGTCGGCGTAGCGGATCCCGGCCACTCGCAGCGCCTCGAACTCATTGAAGCGACCCACCCCGGCGAAGGCGACCCGGTCGTAGATCTCCGACAGCTTGTGGAGCGACCCGCTCGGGTTCTCCCCCATCAGCAGCACCCCGTCGACGTACTCGACGATGACGATGGAACGGCCCCGGGCGATGCCCTTGCGGGCGAACTCGGCCCGGTCGTTCATCAGCTGCTCGGGCGGAACGTAGAACGGCATCGTCATGGGCGGTGCTCCACCACGTCGGCGGCGATCGCCGCGATCTCGTCCTCGTCCACCACCGTGTAGCCATCCTCGGTGACCGTCACCACGTTGGGATAGATGCCGCGCCGCAGATCGGGACCGCCGGTGGCGGCGTCCTCCTCGGCGGCGGCCACCAGCGCCTCGACCCCGAGACGGAGGGCGGCGTCCTCGGCGAGGTCCGCCCGGTAGGAGGCCTTCAGGAACGACTTCGCCTCGGCCCCACCCGAACCGGTCGTGGCGTAGTCCTGCTCCTCGTACCGTCCCCCCACCACATCGAAGGTGTACAGCTTCCCGGTGCGGTCCAACTCGTCGAAGCCGCAGAACAGCGGGACCACCACCAGCCCCTGGAACGCCAACGGCAGATGGCTGCGCACCATGCGGGCCAGGTAGTTGGCTTTGCCCTCGAGGCTGAGGCGGGTGCCTTCGATCTTCTCGTAGTGCTCCAGCTCGGTCTGGAACAGCTTGATCAGCTCCACCGCCATGCCGGCGGTGCCGGAGATCGCCACCGCCGAGAAGTCGTCGGCAGGGAAGACCTTCTGAATGCGCTTGTGGGCGATGACGTTGCCTGCCGTGGCACGGCGGTCACCCGCCATGACCACCCCGGCTTCGTAGCGGAGGGCGAGCACCGTGGTCCCCTCCGGCACGTCGAGACCCTCGAGCGAACCGGCGGGTCGCCAGCGCGGCACCATGCCACGCGCCTCGAGGAGGGTCAGGAAACTCGCATCGGGCAGGCCTGCGTCGAGAGGGAGCAGGCCCGGAACGCCCGGCTGGTCCTCGACGCTCACTCGCCGCCCTTCTGGACGTAGTTCTTGACGAACTCCTCGGCGTTCTCTTCGAGCACCGAGTCGATCTCCTCGAGCAGATCGTCGATCCGCTCGGTGATGTCCTCACCCTGGCCTTCGGGCAGCGCGTCGGCTTCGGCCTCGACCTCGTCGGCCTCGTGCCCTCTCGCCTGCTTGCGTTCCTGCTCAGCCATCTTCGCCTCCCAATGCTCGCAACAACGCCGCCGGTGAGTCCGATCGTTCCAGCAGCGGCCCTACCTGGTCCTTGCTGCCGCGGAGCGGATCCATCATAGGCACCCGCTTCAGGACATCTTCACCCGTGTCGAACACGAGCGAATCCCAGTTGGCGGCGGCCAGCGACCCCCCGAAACGCGAGACGCACCGGCCCCTGAAGTAGGCCCGGGTCCGCTCCGGCGGCTCCGACACCGCCCGCACGACCGCCGCGTCGTCGAAGAGCCGCTGCATCCGGCCGGCCGCCACCAGCCGGTGGTACAGGCCGCGGGCCGGGTCGACGTCGTGATACTGCAGATCGAGGAGGCGGAGCTTGGCGTCCTTCCACTCGAGGCCATCCCGCTCCCGGTACGCCTCGAGGATCTGGCGCTTGGCGACCCAGTCGAGACGGTCGGCGGTCCGGGACGGATCCGCTTCGAGGTCGGTGAGGATCTCCTCCCACCGTGCCAGCACATCCGCGTAGACCTCCTCCAGGTCGGCGTTGCTGGCGTACTTGCCTGCCCACTCGAGGTACTGCCACTGAGCCTCGAGCGCGGTCATGGTGCGCCCGTCGACCAGCTCGAACGGCTCCAGCAGCTCCGTGTCGTGGCTGATGCGCCACAGCGTCCGCACCGGGTCCGCCAGCTGCAGCGCCTCGGGAAGCGCCCCGTCCTCCAGCGCGTCGAGCACCAGCGAGGTGGCGCCCAGCTTGAGGAACGTCTGCACCTCCGAGAGGGTGGCGTCGCCGATGATGACGTGGAGCCGCCGGTAGGTCGCAGGGTCGGCGTGGGGCTCGTCCCGGGTGTTGATGATGGGGCGTTTCAAGGTCGTCTCGAGCCCCACCTCCTCCTCGAAGAAGTCGGCCCGCTGCGACACCTGGAACGGCACGGCGGGACGGCCGTTCTCACTGCCGACCTTCCCCGCCCCCGTGTAGATCTGGCGGGTCACCAGGAAGCCGGAGAGGTGACGGACGATGGCGGAGAACGGCAGGGACCGGGCCACCAGGTAGTTCTCGTGCGCCCCGTACGAGTTCCCCTTGCCGTCCGAGTTGTTCTTGTGGATGAGCATGCGCTCGCCGGGAGGCATGATGCGGTGCGCCGCCTCCACCGCCCGCGCCATCACCACCTCGCCCGCCTTGTCGTAGAGGGCGGCCTCCAAGGGGTCGTAGCACTCGGGCGTCGAATACTCGGGATGGGCGTGATCGACGTAGAGCCGGGCACCGTTGGAGAGCACCACGTTCACGAGCCCGGTCTCCAGCTCCACCGGGGGGGCGTCGGCGTACCCGAAGCCGCGGGCGTCCCGTCCCGGCGACTCCTCGTCGAACGACCACTGGATCCGGGCCCGCTCCCCGGCGTACGAGTTCACCACGGTGCTGGAGGCGAGCACCGGGTTGAAATCGAGCTGGTGCTGGATCGTGATCCCGAACTCGGTCTCGGTGCCGAGTACCTCGTGCAGCGCCATCGGCTAGCGCTCTGATCTCACAGGTACTGCCCCGGGGACACCGCTTCGATGCTCCGGCCCTCGCCGTCGCCTTCGATCAGCGTCCGCACGTACACGATGCGCTCGCCCTTCTTACCGGAGATGCGCGCCCAATCGTCCGGATTGGTCGTGTTGGGGAGATCCTCGTGCTCCTTGAACTCCTGGGTGATCGCCTGCAGCAGATCGTCGCGACCCAGCCCCTCGGCGCCACCGGAGATCTCCCGCTTGATGGCGTACTTCTTGGCGCGGCGCACGATGTTCTCGATCATCGCCCCGCTCGAGAAGTCCCGGAAGTACAGGACCTCACGGTCGCCGTTGGCGTACGTCACCTCGAGGAAGCGGTTCTCATCCGACGGGGCGTACATCTTGGCGACGACGTCGTCGATGAGGGACGCCACCATGGCGGCCCGGTCCCCGCCGTGGCGTGCCGCCTCCTCCTCCGCGAACGGCAGGTCCTCGGAGAGGTAGATGCGGAAGATCTGGCGGGCCGCCTCCTCGCCGGGACGCTCCACCTTCACCTTCACGTCGAGCCGGCCCGGGCGCAGGATGGCGGGATCGATGAGGTCCTCACGGTTGGAGGCGCCGATCACGATGACGTTCTTGAGGGACTCCACCCCATCCAGTTCGGAGAGGAGCTGGGGAACGATCGTCGACTCGACATCGGACGAGACGCCGGTTCCGCGGGTGCGGAACAGGGAGTCCATCTCGTCGAAGAACACGATGACGGGCACACCCTCGTCCGACTTCTCCTTGGCCCGCTGGAAGATGAGGCGGATCTGGCGCTCCGTCTCCCCCACGTACTTGTTGAGCAGCTCCGGCCCCTTGATGTTGAGGAAGTAGGAGCGGACGTCGTCGTTGCCCTCCTTGGCGGCGACCGCCTTGGCGAGGCTGTTGGCGACCGCCTTGGCGATGAGTGTCTTGCCGCACCCCGGGGGCCCGTAGAGCAGCACGCCCTTCGGGGGCACCAGCTCGTAGTCGGCGAACCGCTCCTTGTGGACGTAGGGAAGCTCGACCGCGTCCTGGATCATCTCGATCTGCTCGTCGAGGCCGCCGATGTCGCGATAGGTGATGTCCGGCACCTCCTCGAGGACAAGCTCCTCGACCTCGGGCCGCACGATCTTCTCCATCACCAGACCGGTGCGAGGCTCCATGCGCACATGGTCACCGGCACGGACCATGTCCCCGTCGAGTGGGGCGGCCAGCTCGACCACCCGCTCCTCGTCGGCTCGGCCCAGCACGAGCAGGCGCCCGTCGGGCAGCACCTCCTTGATGGTGACGACTTCGCCTGCGGGATCGAACGACCGCACGTCGACCACGTTGTAGGACTCGTTGAGGAGCACCTCCTGGCCGGTCTCCAGCGCCTTGATCTCGAGGTTGGGTTCGACGTTGACCCGGAGCTTGCGTCCGGCGGTGAACACGTCGGCGGTGCGGTCCTCGTTGACCTTCAGCAGGATCCCGAACGGGTTCGGGGGCGCGGTGAGGCGTTCCACCTGTTCGCGGAGCAGGGCGAGCTGCTCCCTCGTCTCCTCCAGCGCCGCCGCCAGCTTCTGGTTCTGGCCGGCCGCCTGCGACAGGCGGTTCTTCGATTCCAGGAGCCGCTCCTCGAGGACCCGGACACGGCGGGGGGCGTCCTGGAGCCGGCGGCGCAGCACTGCCACCTCTTCTTCGAGCATCCGCACCGTCGCCCGGAGCTCGTCCGCCGTGCCGCCAGTGTGTTCCACCTGGTCGCCTCCTTGCCCTTCCTCCGGCGTCAGCCGCTCTCCCCAGACCGCCAAGTGTAGGCCCCTACCGGATTCATCTCCCCGGTCTTATCCCTAGCGCCGCAGACGATCGGAAGCCTCCAGGACGCCAGTACAATCGACGGCCGATTGACCACGGTGAAAGGGACATCATGAAGGTTTGGATCGATCAGGACCTCTGCACCGGTGACGGCCTGTGTGAGGAGATCGCCCCCGATGTCTTCGTGCTCCTCGACGACGGTCTCGCCTACGTGCGCGAAGGAGCCAAGATCTTCGCCGCTTCCGAGGGCAACCCGCAGGGCGCCGAAGGCCTCGCCGCCATCCCCGACGGGCAACTCGACCTCGTTGTCGAATCCGCCGAGGAATGCCCCGGCGAGTGCATCTTCGTCGAGCCCTAGGCTGATCCGGCCCCCGATGGTTCACGGCGGATGCGCCGCGCCACCGTGACGAACCCGGTGTGGCCCACCATGCGGTGATCGGGACGCACCGAGCGCCCCTCCACCGCCCATTCCCGCATCAGGATCTCGAACGTCATGACATCGAGGAACGATCGGGTGGCGTCGAGGGTGCGGCGCACCTCCTGGACCTGCGGCACGGTCGGCAGGTAGCAGCAGAACACGCCACCGGGAGTGAGATGCTCCACCGCCGCCTCGACCGCATGCCACGGCTCGGGAAGATCGAGCACGATCCGGTCCGGGGCCACCTCCGCGATCGCCTCCTCGACCGCACCGATCCGCAGGTCGAGCGTGGCGGGGATCTCCCCGAAGAACCCCTCGATGCGGCGGCGGGCCAGCGCGGCGTGGTCCTCCCGCACCTCGTAGCTCACCACCCGGCCGGCGGGCCCCACGGCCCGCACCAGCACCATGGTGAGCGCCCCCGACCCGGTCCCGGCTTCGAGCACCGTCATCCCGAGACCGACATCCGCCCAGGTGACGATGGCGCCCGCGTCCTTCGGGTACACCACGGTGGCGCGGCGTCCCATCTTCAGGGCGTAGTC
>JASFUV010000072.1:0-6308 GCA_050050155.1 Acidimicrobiia bacterium
GAGGTCCGCCTCGGTCCCCTCCAGGTAGGCGAGGACCCGGTCGTACGTGCCCTCGTCGTCGATGAGGAGGCGGCGGAACTCCTTGGTGAAATGCTCGCGGATCACCCGCAGCACCAACGGAGGCTCCTCGTAGAGGAGACGCGGCGCCGCACCGTCACGCTTGCCCTGGATCTCCTCCCAGATCCCGACCAGGCGCTCGATGTCGATCTGGATGTCCTCGCGGGAGGCGCCCTCGGCGGCGGTACGGACGATCACCCCCATCCCCTTGGGCCGCACCTCGGCCACGATCGCCCGCAACCGGCGGCGCTCCTCGTCGGAGAGGCGGCGGGAGATGCCCCGCACCTCGGCGTCGGGGGCGAGCACCAGGTAGCGGCCGGCGAGACTGATCTGGTTGGTGAGACGGGCTCCCTTGTGCCCCATCGGATCCTTCACCACCTGGACGAGGACGGTGTCCCCGGGCTTCAGGACCATCTCGATCCGGCGGGGCTTGCCTTCCATCTCGAGGTCGTCGTAGTTGACGTCCCCGGCGTACAGCACACCGTTCTTGCCCTCCCCGAAATCGACGAAGGCGGCCTCCATGCCGGGAAGCACGTTGCGGACCTTGCCCAGGTAGACGTTGCCCACCATGGATCGCTTGTCGGAACGGGCGACGTAGTGCTCGACGAGGATCGGGCCCTCCAGCACCACGATCTGGGTCTGGTGGGGGCTGGATCGCACCAGCATCTGCTTGCGGGCGGTGTCGGGCGGCGGAGCCACCTCGATGCGGGGACGGCCCGAGCGCCGGTCACGGGGGGCGGCACCGCGCTGGGATGAGCCGCGCCCTCGCGACTGGGAGCGTTCGGTGCGGGTCCGGGACCTGGAAGCCGTCTCAGCGCGGCGCGACGAGCCCCCGCCGGAGCGCTTGTCCTCTCTGCCCCGGCGAGCCGTGCGATCCGGCTCCTGATCTTGGACCACGGCGCCGCGTTTGACGACGCGGGCGGTCTTCTTGCGAAACAAAGCCATTGAGGAACTCCTTGGAATGCCCGACCGGGCCAATCGACGGCGCGGCCAGGCCGCGGGGTGGGCACGAGGAACCGGTGAGGTGTGGTCCCACCACGGTTCTCCGTGGTGACCGCGGAAGCACCGATGGGGCAGCGAGCGGAATCAGGCCCAACATCAGGTTCCTTGGTCGAAGACATGCGGCCGGCGCGATGCGGCCGGGTGCAGCGTAGCACGCGGTTTCGCGACATCAGACCACGCTCCGCGGCGGCCTCCGGCCGGGGATCTCCCGACCGGGAACCGACCCCCCGCTGCTACGCTCACCAACCATGCAGCGCCGCGCCGATCAAGGCTGGATCGAGGTCATCAGCGGCCCGATGTTCTCCGGCAAGAGCGAAGAACTGATCCGCAGGGTCACCCGCTACCACCTGGCCCGGATCCCGACCCAGACGTTCAAACCGGCGCTCGATACCCGCTACTCGGTCGGCGAGCTCGTCTCGCACAGCCGCCTCTCCACCGCCGCCGAGCCGGTCCAGGACTCGGCCCAGCTCCTCGCCGCGGTCGCCGACCGCACCGTCGTCGTCGGCATCGACGAGGGTCAGTTCTTCGACATGGGACTGGTGGACGTCGCCACCATGCTGGCGGGCGCCGGCAAGCAGGTCATCGTCGCCGGGCTCGACCTCGACTATCTGGGGCGTCCCTTCGAACCGATCCCGTCCCTGATGCTGCGCGCCGAGTACGTCACCAAGAGCCTCGCCGTGTGCCACCGCTGCGGCGGGCCGGGCCTGTTCACCCAGCGGGTCGTCGATTCCGACGAGCTCGTGGTGCTCGGCGCCAACGACTCGTACGAGGCCCGCTGCCGCCGCTGCTACGACCCGCACGAGGCGGTCCAGCCGCCGCTCGACATCGCCCAGGGCTGACCGGGACCCGCGCCCGGCCCCGGTCTCATCGTCCCATCTGATGCTCGCTCGGCACCGGAGAGCGGCGCATCCACACCGAATGGGCGAGCCCCAGCGCGAGGCTCATCGATATGAAGACGGTCCCTCCCGCACTGAGGAACGGAAGCGGCAATCCCGTCACCGGCATCCACCGCATCGTCATCGCCACGTTGACGAAGATGTGGAACACCATCATGGCGGCGACGCCCACCGCCACCAGCTGAGAGAACCGGTCACGTCCGCTGGCCGCGGCGACCAGGAGCCGCCACACCAGCACCGCGAACAACGCGAGCACGATGGTGGCGCCGATGAACCCGAGCTGCTCGCCGATGGCGGTGAAGATGAAGTCGGTCGCCTGCTGGGGAACGAACGACAGGTTGGTCTGGGTGCCCCCGAACAGGCCCTTCCCGAGCACCCCGCCGGAGCCGATGGCGATCTCGCTCTGCTGCTGGTTGTAGAGCGCCGTCTGGGCGGAGTGGGCGGCGGGATCGAGGAAGGCGGTGAGGCGCCGCAGCTGGAAGTCCTCGATCCACCCGGCCTGGAACAAGCCGACGGCGGCGACGGTGGCGGCCAGCACCAGCGCGGTGAGCTGGCGCCACGTCGTCCCTCCCACGAACAGCATCACCACCGCGATGAAGCCGAAGACGAGCATCGTGCCGAGGTCGGGCTGCTTGAAGATGAGGGCAGCCGGGATCCCGACGATGGCGACGGCGCGGGCGATGTGGTACCAACGCAGGGTCCGATCGACGGCCGACGCCAGCAGCGCCGCCAGCGCCAGGATCACCGCCACCTTGGCGAACTCGGAGGGCTGGAGCGTGAGCGGACCGATCTGAATCCAGCGGTGGGTGTCGGCTCGCTCCGGGGCGAAGAGCACCACGACGAGACTCACGAGGCTTGCGACGTACGCCACCGGCGCCAGGAGATGCAAGGTGCGATGCTCGAGCAACGAGGCGGCGACGAAGACGACGATGCCGATCGCCACGAAGATCGCCTGGTCCCGCATCACCGAGGCCGGGTCCTGCCCCAGCGCCTCGAGGCGGGGGGCCGACGCGCTGTAGATCATGACGATCCCGAGGCCGGAGAGCGCCAGGTAGGGAAGGATCAGGAGCAGATCGGGACGCAGCGCCCGCTCCCGCTGTAGCAGCAGGACCGGCTCGCCGCTGGATGCCGCAAGCGCCATCAGTCCGCCTCCACCCCGCGGTTGATGTCGGTGACCGGAACCCCCATCAGGTGCTGCAGGATCGGCTTGGCGGTCGGGGCGGCGATGCCGCCTCCGCTGCCGCCCCGCTCGATGATGACGACCACGACGTGCTCGGGGTCGTTGATCGGCGTCACGCCGGCGAACAGCGCCGTATCCACCGTGTCCTGGATCACGTTCCCGTCGTCGTCGGTCTGTCGCTCGATCACCTCGGCGGTCCCGGTCTTGCCGCCGATCTGTTCGACCCCGGGACCGAAGTCCACGAAGGCGGAGTGGGCCGTGCCCCGCGGGTTGTTGACCACCGACTGGAGGTCGCGGCGCAGTGCCTTCACCGTCGATGCCGAAAGCTCGTCGACCCGGCGCACGACGGTCGGCTCGTTCCGGAAGACGACCTCGCCGTCCTGGTTGACGGCCTCGTCGAGCACTCGCGGCTGCCACACGGTGCCACCGTTGACCATGGCGGCGTAGGCGGTCGCCAGCTGGATCGGGGTGACCACCACCGAACCCTGCCCCACCGCGGCCTGCAGCAGGTCACCCCCGAGCCATGGGCTGGCGAGATCGAGGCGGAATTGGGCGAGACGGTTCGGCTCCTCGACCTTCCACCGCTCGAACAGCTCCCGGTCCGGGATGATGCCGCTCTTCTCGAACGGGAGATCGATGCCGGTCTTTGCGTCGAACCCGAATTGGCGGGCCCACGCCTGCAACACGGACTCCTTTGGGGTGTTCTTGTACTGCTGCCACAGGTTGTAGGCGACGTCCCAGAAGTAGACGTTGCACGAGCGCATCAGCGCCTCGTGGAGCGACTGCATGCCGTCGTCGACCCGGGTCCAGTTGTTCCAGATCTGCTGGCTCGGATCGGTGAAGGGCTTGCGAAGCTGGCCCGAGCACAGGATGGGGTCCTCCACCGAGGCCGCCTCCTCCGGCGGGATGTTCTCCTCCATCGCCGTGATGTAGGTGACGGCCTTGAAGGTGGACGCCGGGGCGTACTCACCCTGGATGGCGAAGTTGTTGAAGAGGGCGAGCGCGTTGAGACGATCCAGCTCCTCGGTGGTGATGCCGTCCACGAAGATGTTGGGGTCGTAACTGGGCACCGACGCCATCGCCTCGACCGCGCCGTTGGTGGCGTTGACCACCACCCCGACGGCACGCACCGGGCAGCCCTTGTCCTCGTCGGAAGGCACACAATCCGGGTCGTACTCGCTGCGGGCCAGCTCCAGCCCGTCCGCCAGGGCCTGCTCCACCACCCGTTGCAGATCGAGGTCGATGTTCAAGGTGAGCGAGGCGCCCGCCTTCGGGAAGTCCTCGTTGAGGACCCGCAGCACGGTCTGGCGGGCGTTGACCTGGTACTTGATCGTGCCCTGCACCCCGCGCAGCAGATCGTCGTAGGCCTTCTCGATGCCGGCCTTGCCCAGCAGCTCGGTCGAGGACTTCCCGGCGTCGATGTCGCCCTGGTCGGGGCGACCGATGTAACCGAGGATGTCGGACGCCAGCTCCCCCTCCGGGTAGATGCGGATCGGCTGGGGCACCACCGACACGCCGGGGAACAGCTCCTTGCGTTCGGCGATGAACTGCATCGCCTCCTCGGAGAGATCGCTGACGACGGTGCGGCGATCGGCCCGCTGCCTGGCGTCTTCGACGATGGCGCGCACCTCGGCGGTGGTGAGCGGGCTGAACGCCGCCAGCTGCTGGATCAGGTCTTCCTCGGTGTCGTCGGTGACGAGCGCTCCGTCCACCACGGCGGCCAGGGCAGATCGGGTCCCCGCCAGCAGCTCCCCGTTGATGTCCCGGATCTCGCCCCGCGGCGCCGGGGTATTCACCAGCTTCACCTGGTTGTTGCTGGCCTGCGTCTCGTAGTCGGTGGCGGACGCCACCTGGATCTGCCACAGGCGCAGCGTGAGCGCGGCGAACATGGCGAGGAACACCAGGCCGAGCACGCTGAGCCTCCAGCTCGTACTCACAGCGCCCACCCCCGGCGGCGATCACCGAGAAGCCGGGTGATGAGCGGAAGCACCAGAACCGCCAGGGCCACGTTGTACACCGCCGGGAGCAACATGTGCTTGACCGCCACGGGATTGCTGAGGATGCGCTGACCAAACAGGGTACCTGCGACAGCGAACAACGACTGGCCCAGCACCGTCAACAACAGCACCCCGAACCCGATCACGAACGGCCCGTCGTCCGCCCGCTCCCGCACCCTCCACGCCGCGTACGCGACGACGGTGTAGCTCATTGCCCACAGGCCAAGGGCCGAGCCGCCGAGCAGGTCGAGCAGTAACCCGGCGGTGAACCCGACGAGGAGCGCCGGCTCGGCCGCGAGATAGCGGGCACAGCCGATGACGACAAGGAGGACCAGGGCCGGGGAGGCGCCGAAGGGTTGGATGCGTCCCGCGCCGAACGCGGACGTCTGGATGACCACCGAGGTCACCACGAAGGCGATCGCAAGCCCGATCGCGCGCCGGCTCACGGATTGAAGCCCGGGAGGCTCGGATCTTCCTCGATCGGCACCTCGCCGGCATTCCCGGCGTCGAGCGGCGACCACCCCACGATCACCTTGACGTAATCGAGCTTCGACACCTCGACGAGGGGATCGACCGTCGTGATGAGGGCGAATCCCGCCTCGTTGGTCGCCGTCTCGCTGACACGGCCGACCGGGATCCCGGGCGGGAAGCGGCTCCCCGAAGTGACCAGCAGGTCGCCTTCCGCGACGGGTTCCTGCGCCTGGAACATCTTCAGGCTCAGCTCGGTGATCTTGCCTTCGACGATGCCGGTCTCGTTGGTGGTGGTGTCGCGCACCCCGACGCCGAAGTTGGGATCGGTGAGGAGACGTACCCTGGCCGAATCCTCGTAGGCGATGTCGATGCGGCCTACGAGGCCCCGGTCGTCGAACACGGCGTCCCCGACCGAGATCCCGTCGCCTGTCCCCTTCTCAATCCAGCGAATCTGGTCGAAGTCGCTCGATCCGGGAGAGGCGATCCTGGCCGACACCGCGGCGAGCTCACCTGGCGTCTCGAGCCCGTTGAGGGTCTCCAGCTCCGCCACCCTCGTCTCGAGCAGCGCCTGGTCCCGGATCTTGGCGTTGAGCTCGACGACCTGCTCGCGGAGCCGATCGTTCTCCTCCCGCAGCCCGGCGATGTTGGAGATGCCGTCGATGAAGCCCACCACCGGCCGGGTCACTGCCGACATGGCCCGTTGCA
>JASFUV010000073.1:0-6169 GCA_050050155.1 Acidimicrobiia bacterium
CGACGCCTTCGGATTGCATCTGGGAGAGGCGACGATCGATGACGCTCTTCTCGAGCTTGAAGTCGGGGATGCCGTAGCGGAGCAGGCCGCCGATCTTGGGGTTCTTCTCGTAGACGACGGCCTGATGCCCGGCCCGCGCCAGCTGCTGGGCGCAGGCGAGACCTGCCGGGCCGGAACCGACGATGGCGACCCGCTTGCCGGTACGGCGGGCCGGGATGTGAGGTTCGATCCAGCGGTTCGCCCAGGCCCGCTCGATGATGCTGTACTCGATGGTCTTGATCGTGACCGGGGCGTCCTGCAAGTTGAGGGTGCACGCCTCCTCGCATGGGGCGGGACAGACCCGGCCGGTGAACTCGGGGAAGTTGTTGGTGGAGTGCAGCACCTCGATGGCGTGGCGCCATTGGTCGCGGGAAACGAGGTCGTTCCAGTCGGGGATGATGTTGTCGACCGGGCACCCGAAGTGGCAGTAAGGGACGCCGCAGTCCATGCATCGCAGGCCCTGGCGGGCGAGTTCGTCGTCTTCCAGGGGCACGGTGAACTCGTGGTAGCTCCCCACCCGCACCTCGATCGGGAGATAGGTGCGGTCCCGGCGAGGCAAGGTGCGGAACGCGTTCGGGTCGCCCATCACGCCACCCCCACCTTGGTGCGCCGCTGCTCCTCGAGCGCCCGGCGGAACTCTTGCGGCACCACCTTGACGAAGTGGCCCAGGTAGGAGTCGAAGTCGGCGAGGATCTCACGCGCCCGCGAGCTGTCGGCGAGGCGGGCCTGCCGCTCGATGAGGATGCGGAGGCGCCAGGCGTCGTAGTGGAGGGGATCCGCCAGCAGCTCCTCCACGCTGGGGTGCTCGCCCACGCCGGGGGGAACCTCGCCGGGGACGATCGGTTCCAGGTCGACCATGGCCCGGTTGCAGCGCTCTGAGAAGAGGCCCTCGTCGTCGATGACGTAGGCGATGCCGCCGCTCATGCCGGCGGCGAAGTTGCGCCCCGTCTCGCCGAGGACGACGACGCACCCACCGGTCATGTACTCGCAGCCGTGGTCGCCGACCCGTTCCACCACCGCCACGGCACCCGAGTTCCGCACCGCGAACCTCTCCCCGGCGCCGCCGTTGAAGTAGCACTCGCCGGAGATGGCGCCGTAGAGGACCGTGTTGCCGATGATGACGTTCTCGCGGGGAACGATCGGGCCGTAGGGCGGTGCCTGCACGATGACCCGGCCACCGGAGAGGCCCTTGGCCACGTAGTCGTTGGCGTCCCCCTCCAGCTCCAGGGTGATGCCGCGGGCGAGCCAGGCGCCGAAACTCTGCCCTGCGGTGCCGGTCAGGCGGATCGAGATGGTGCCGTCGTCGAGCCCGTCGTGTCCGTAGCGGCGTGCCACCTCGCCCGAGAGCATCGCCCCCACCGTCAGGTCGGTGTTCGAGATCGGCATTTCGAGCACCACCGGCTCACGCCGCTCCAAAGCCGGGGCCGCCTCTTCGATGATGCGGTTGTCGAGGGCCGTCTCGAGGCCGTGGTTCTGGGACTCGCAGTTGTGGGTCGCCACGCCGGGGCCGGCCTCGGGGCGGTGCAGGATCCCGGAGAAGTCGAGCCCCTTCGCCTTCCAATGGGCGATGGCGCTCTGCTGGTCGAGGAGGTCGCTGCGCCCGATCATCTCGGCGAAGGTGCGGAACCCGAGGCGGGCCATGAGTTGGCGGGTCTCCTCGGCGATGAACATGAAGAAGTTGACGACATGCTCGGGCCGGCCGGGGAACAGCTTGCGCAGTTCGGGATCCTGGGTCGCCACCCCCACCGGGCAGGTGTTGAGGTGGCACTTGCGCATCATGATGCAGCCCTCCGAGATGAGGGCGGCGGTCCCGAAGCCGACCTCATCGGCGCCCAGCATCGCCGCCACCACCACGTCGCGGCCGGTACGGATGCCGCCGTCGGTCTGGACCGCGATCCGGCCCCGCAGCCGGTTCGCCACCAGGGTCTGGTGGGTCTCCGCCAGTCCGATCTCCCAATGCGACCCCGCCTGCATGATCGAGGTGAGGGGGCTGGCGCCAGTGCCGCCCTCGTTGCCGGAGATGAGGACGTGGTCGGCGTAGGCCTTCGCCACGCCGGCGGCGATGGTGCCGACCCCGACCTCGGAGACCAGTTTGACGCTGATGCGGGCCGCGGGGTTGACGCTCTTGAGGTCGTGGATGAGCTGCTTGAGGTCCTCGATCGAGTAGATGTCGTGGTGTGGCGGCGGCGAGATGAGGCCGACCCCGGGGGTCGAGTGCCGCACCTCGGCGATCCATTCGTTCACCTTGTGGCCGGGGAGCTGCCCACCCTCGCCGGGCTTGGCTCCCTGCGCCATCTTGATCTGGATGTCGGCGGCGTTGACGAGGTACTCGGTGGTGACCCCGAAGCGTCCGGAGGCGACCTGCTTGACGGCGGAGCGGGCGGAGTCGCCGTTCTCCATCGGGGTGTATCGACTCCGCTCCTCGCCGCCCTCACCGGTGTTGGATTTGGCGCCGAGGCGGTTCATGGCGATGGCGAGGTTGGTGTGGGCCTCCCACGAGATGGAACCGAACGACATGGCTCCGGTGGCGAACCGTTTCACGATCTCGGTGGCCGGTTCCACCTCGTCGAGCGGGATCGGCTCGTCGAGGAACTTCAGGTCGAACAGACCGCGCAGGTTCTTCAGCTTGCGGGTCTGGTCGTTCACGGTGCGGGTGTACGTCTGGAACTTCTCGAAGTTCCCCTCCCGCACCGCGTGCTGCATGGTGGTGATCGTCTCGGGTGTCCACACGTGTTCCTCGCCGCGGAGGCGGAAGGCGAGTTCGCCTCCGACGTCGAGTCCTTCGTGCCACAGCGGCGTGAACCCGAAGGCCTTGCGGTGGCGGCGGACGGTCTCCTCGGCGATCTCCTGGAGCCCCACCCCCTCGACCGCGGTGTGGGTCCCGGTGAAGTAGCGGTCGACGAAATCGCTCGCCAGCCCGACGGCGTCGAAGATCTGCGCTCCGCAATAGGACTGGAAGGTCGAGATCCCCATCTTCGACATCACCTTGAGGATGCCTTTGTCGAGCGCCTTGACGTAGCGGCGCTGCGCCTCCTCCATCGAGATCCCGTCGGGGAGTTCGTCGAGCAGCGCCGAGATGGTGTCGAACGCGAGGTAGGGGTTGATGGCCTCGGCCCCGTAGCCGGCGAGCAGGCAGAAGTCGTGGACCTGGCGGGCTTCGGCCGTCTCCACCACCAGGCCGACGTTGGTGCGGTGACCTTCCCTGATGAGGTGGTGATGGACCGCCGAGGTGGCGAGCAGCGCCGGGATCGCCACCCGGTCGACGTCGGTGCACCGGTCGGAGAGGATGAGGATGTTGAACCCGTCGTCGACCCCGCGGCATGCCTTCTCGCACAGCCGGGCCAGGGCGGGCTCCATGCCGGCCGCACCCTCACTCACCGGGAAGCAGGTGCTGAGCCGGATGGTGCGGAAGGCGTTGTCGACGTGGTTCTCGATTCGGCGGATCCGTTCCAGGTCGACGTTGGTGAGGATCGGCTGTTCCACCTCGAGGCGGCGGTGGGAGCCTCCCGTGTTGAGGTCGAGCAGGTTCGGCTTGGGGCCGATGAGGGAGACGAGCGACATCACCATCTCCTCGCGGATCGGATCGATGGGAGGGTTCGTCACCTGGGCGAAGTTCTGCTTGAAGTAGTCGTAGAGCATCTTGGGACGGTCGGAGAGCACCGCAGGGGGGATGTCACGGCCCATCGACCCCACCGGGTCCTTGCCGTCGATCACCATCGGCTTGAGGAAGAACTCGACGTCCTCCCGGGTGTAGCCGAATGTCTGCTGCGCCTCCCGCAGCGTCCTGCCGTCGGGGCGCATCGACGCCACTTCCTGCGGCAGCTCGCGGAGCCGGATCTGGGTCTGGTCGAGCCACTTGCGGTAGGGCTTGGCCCGGGCGAGGTCGGCCTTCAGTTCGTCGTCGCGGATGATGCGCCCCTGCTCGAGGTCGATGAGCAGCATCTTGCCCGGCTGGAGGCGCCACTTCTTGACGATGCCTTCCTCGGGGATGTCGAGCACGCCCATCTCGGACGCCATCACCACCAGGTCGTCGTCGGTGATGAAGTAACGGGCGGGGCGGAGGCCGTTGCGGTCGAGGGTGGCGCCGATCTGCCGCCCGTCGGTGAAGGCGACGGCGGCCGGGCCATCCCACGGTTCCATCACCGCGGCGTGGTACTCGTAGAACGCCTGGCGATCGGCGTCCATCAGCGTGTTGTCGGTCCACGCCTCGGGGATCATCAGCATCATGGCGTGGGCCAGTGAGTAGCCGCCGGCGAGCAGCAGCTCGAGCGCGTTGTCGAAGGTGGCCGAGTCGGAGGCGCCGTCGCCGATGAGCGGCCAGAGCTTGGCGAGGTCGTCGCCGAGGATGTCCGAGGACATCGTCTGGCGCCGCGCCTGCATCCAGTTGATGTTGCCGCGAAGCGTGTTGATCTCCCCGTTGTGGCACAGGTAGCGGAACGGCTGGGCGAGGCGCCAGCTGGGGAAGGTGTTGGTGGAGAACCGCTGGTGGATCAGGGCGAGGGCCGACTCGACGGCCGGGTCGGCGAGGTCGCGGTAGTAGACCGCCAGGTTCTTCGCCAGCATCATGCCCTTGTAGGTGATGGTGCGGGCCGACAGCGACGGCATGTAGTACTCGCCGCCCCCCTCCATGATGTGAGGGTTCCGTTCCCGGATCTGCGAGTGGGCCTGTTTGCGGACGACGAAGAGTTTGCGCTCGAACCCGTCCACGTCGGTGACGGCGTCGCCCCATCCGACGAACACCTGGCGGATCACCGGTTCGATGGGCTTGACACTCTCGCCGAGGCAGGAGGGGTCGACGGGGACGTCGCGCCAGCCGAGGGGCGCGAGTCCCTCGCGCAGGATGATCTCGGTGACGGCGTTCTCGCACGCGACCCGGTCGGCCTCGTCGCGGGGGAGGAAGGCCATGCCGACGCCGTAGTGCCCGGGGGCGGGGAGGTCGAAGTCGAGCCCGGCGGCGGGGGAGCGGAAGAAGCCGTCCGGGATCTGGATCAGCATCCCGGCGCCGTCGCCGGCGAGCGGGTCGGCGCCCACCGCGCCGCGGTGGGTGAGGTTGGTGAGGACGGTGAGGCCCTGGTCGATGATGCGCCGGCTCTTGCGTCCCTTGATGTCGGCGACGAAGCCGATGCCGCACGAGTCGTGGTCGAGCACGGGATCGTAGAGTCCCTCCCGGTGCTGCCCTCGACTCGTCATCACGCCGCCCTCGTCTCGAGAGGCCGGCCGGGGAGCTGGCGAACCGACCCGACCGCGCCTCGGTGTGCGGGGATCGTAGACCGTGCCGGGCGATCCAACAATCTCGCGACGCCGGTTCCGCAGGCCCGCGACCAGGGAAAACGCCGGCAACGCGACCGCCCCGCGGGAGGGGCTCGGGGTCGGGGTCGCGGCGCTCAGTACAGCTCGTATGAGCCGGCGATGAGCCGGTCGCGCACCCCGCGCCAGTCGGCGAAGCACTCCTTGACGATGCCGGCGACCGCGGCTTCGTCGGCGTCGCCGACGAGTTCGACGTGCACCGCCTCAGGGTCGGTGACGGGGCGCCCGATGGCGCTGAGGAGGCGGATGGTGGTCTCGGCGACGCCGAGTTCGGCTTGGAGGCGGCGGGCGATGTCGGCGCCGACCGCGTGGTACGTCTTGCCGACGTGGGCGGCCGGGTTCTTGCCGGCGGTGGCTTCCAGGCTCATCGGCCGGTAGGGGGTGATGAGGCCTCCGAAGCGGTTGCCGCGGCCGACCTGGCCGTCGTCGCCGGCTTCGGCCGAGGTCCCGGTGAGGGTGAGGTAGGGGGTGTCGGCACCGTCGCCGCGGTTGACCAGCACCTCGACCGACGGCCCCAGGAGGGGCCTGGCGATGGCGGCGGCGGCGTCGTGGACCGCGGTGAGGGCCGCGTCGTACTCGGCGCGGCGGCGCACGGCGCGGGCCAGGACCGGGACCGCAACCGTGAGGTGGACGTCACCCTCGACCCTGGCCCCCATGACCTTGATGTCGCGCCCCACCGGCACCGCGGCGCGGAAGGCGGCGTCGTTGAGATGGTGCTCGACCTGGTGCACCGCCTCTTCGAGGGGGGAGCGGGGTTGGGAGACGACGGCGAAGGAGGTGTCGTTGGCGAGCGGGGCGTCATCGAAGCGGGACGCCACCACCG
>JASFUV010000074.1:0-6167 GCA_050050155.1 Acidimicrobiia bacterium
GGAGGACACCGAGGCCTGAGGCCGGGCCGTGTGAGGCACGGCGCTTGTGGTGGCTGTTCGCGTCTGAACCCCCACCGAGCGCGCGAATTGGCGGTACCGCAGACCGGATCGCTGGGGTAGCATCGTTGGTACACACACTTTCGAACTACCAACGAACGAACATCGGAACCGAAACAAGGGCGATCGTGACGGAACTCGTGGACCGAGCATCAAGCCGCGGGAGCGGCTGAGGTCGCTCCGTCTTCGTCGCCCAGCCGAGTGTGTGTGCCGAGCCGATGGCTCGGCATGCCGCTTTTCGGGTTCCGGGAACGGGGACCGACATGCCGGATTGGATCGTCCTGAGTGCCCTCTCAGGACTGGTCGCGGTGCTGGCCTTTGTGGTGGGCCGGGACTTCCAACGCCGCCAGACGCGCAAGGCGGCGGCCAGCGCCGAAGCTGCGCTGCGCGAAGCGCGGATCGACGCACAGCGCATCCTGTCACGGGCCGAGTCCGACGCCCGCGCCCTGGCCGAGAGCTACCGGGACCGGGAAGAGGCGGCGCTGGAGCACCGTCACATCGAGGCGGGCGCCATGGAGGAGCGGCTGGCGCAACGTGAGGCCACCCTCGAGCAGCGGGCCGCCAACCTGGCGCACCGCGAGGAGATGCTGATCGAGAAGGACCGGGCCATCGCCACCACCCAGAGCCAGGCCGAGGCCCTCCGCGAGGAAGCCCGAGGCAACCTCGAGCGCACCGCAGGCTTCGATTCGAAGGCGGCCAAGGCCGAGCTGCTGCGCAAGGTCGAGGACGACACCCGGCGTGAGGCGATGGTGCTGGTCCGGGACCTCGAGCTGAAGGCCAGGGAGGAGGCGGATCGCCGTGCCCGGCGGATCCTGGCCACCGCGGTGCAGCGTCTTGCGGCCGAAGTGGTCTCCGAGACCACCGTCTCGGTTGTGCCGCTCCCGTCCGACGACATGAAGGGCCGCATCATCGGCCGTGACGGCCGCAACATCCGCACCTTCGAGGCCGTCACCGGCGTCAACCTCATCGTCGACGACACCCCCGAGGCGGTGTCGGTGTCGACCTTCGATCCGGTGCGGCGCGAGACCGCCCGGCTCACGCTGGAACGCCTCGTCGAGGACGGGCGCATCCATCCTGCGTCGATCGAGGAGGCCTACGAGAAGGCCAAGGCAGAGGTCGACCAGTCGATCCGTGACGCCGGCGAGTGGGCGCTGCTCGAAGTGGGACTCACCCGGATGCACGGCGAGCTGGTGACGCTGCTGGGACGCCTCAAGTACCGCACCTCCTACGGCCAGAACGTCCTCAACCACCTCGTCGAGGCGGCGCACGTCGCCGGGATGCTGGCGTCAGAGCTCGGGGTGGACGCCACCGAGGCCCGCCGCGCCGCCTTCCTCCACGACATCGGCAAGGCCGTCACCCACGAGGTGGGCGGCTCGCACGCGCTCATCGGCGCCGAGATCGCCCGCCGCTTCGGGGAGGACCCCTCCATCGTCCACGCCATCGAGGCCCACCACAACGAGGTGGAGCCCCGCACCCTCACCGCGGTGCTGGTCCAGGCTGCCGATGCGGTGTCGGCGGCCCGCCCCGGCGCCCGCCGCGAGGCGCTGGAGTCGTACGTACGGCGCCTCGAGCAGCTCGAGGAGATCGCAGGGTCGTTCCCGGGCGTGGAGCGGGTGTTCGCCATGCAGGCGGGCCGCGAGATCCGGGTGGCCGTGAGCCCCGGCGAGGTCGACGACCTCGCGGCGGCGGCGCTGGCTCGCAAGATCGCCCGCCGTCTCGAGGAGGACCTCCAATATCCCGGCCAGATCGAGGTGACCGTGATCCGCGAGTTCCGGTCCACCGACATCGCCCGCTGAGGGCCGGCGATGGCCGACGTCGTCCAGCTCCACGCTCCGGCGGTTCGGCAGGCCCGTGCCGCCACGCGGCAGGGGCGCAGCTACTACGTGCGAACGTTCGGCTGCCAGATGAACGAGCACGACTCGGAGCGGATCGGTGGGCTGCTGGAATCCGACGGCATGGTGCCCGTCGACAGCGTCGACCACGCCGACGTGGTGGTGCTCAACACGTGCACCATCCGCGAGAACGCCGACAACCGCCTCTACGGCTACCTGGGGGCGCTCAAGGCGGTCAAGGAGCGGCGTCCCGGTCTCCAGATCCTCGTCGGCGGCTGCTCTGCCCAAAAGGACCGGGAGCTGATCCGGGAGCGGGCCGGCTGGGTCGACGTGGTCTTCGGGACCCACAACGTCCACCGGGTCCTCGATCTGCTCGACCATGTCGAGGAGTGGGGACCGGTCACCGAGATCTGGGACGAGACCGTCTCCGCCGAGGAGTTCCCCTCGACGCTGCCCACCAGCCGGGCCACCCCGCATTCGGCCTGGGTGACGATCACGATCGGGTGCGACAACTCGTGCACGTTCTGCATCGTTCCCACGGTGCGGGGACGCGAGATCAGCCGCCGCCCCGGTGAGGTGATCGCCGAGGTGCGGGGCCTGGTGGCCGAGGGGGTGAGTGAGGTGACGTTGCTCGGGCAGAACGTCAACTCCTACGGCCGCGATCTCGACCTCAACGGGCGGAGCCCGGTGTTCGCCGATCTGCTGCGCCGGGTCGGCGAGGTGGAGGGGGTGCGGCGGGTGCGGTTCACCAGCCCGCATCCGAAGGACTTCCGCCAGGACGTCGCCGAGGCCATGGCGGCGACGCCTGCGGTGTGTGAGCAGCTCCACCTCCCGCTCCAGTCCGGCAGCGACCGTATCCTGGCCGCCATGCACCGCGGGTACCGGGCCGACCGGTTCCTCGAGAAGCTGGCGATGGCGCGCCGCATCGTGCCCGATCTGGCGGTCTCGACGGACGTCATCGTCGGGTTCCCCGGCGAGACCGAGGCCGATTTCGCCGCCACCCTCGAGGTGGTGGAGGCGGCCGGCTTCGACCAGGCGTTCACGTTCCAGTTCTCGCCCCGGCCCGGGACCCCGGCCGCCACAATGGCCGATCAGGTGCCCGCCGAGGTGGTCCAGGAGCGCTTCGACCGCCTGGTGGAGCTGCAGAACCGGATCTCATTGGCACGCAACGAGGAGATGGTGGGGCGGCGCTACGAGGTGCTGGTGGAGGGGCCGTCCCGGAAGGATCCTGCGACGGTCACGGCCCGCACCCGGGGCAACAAGCCGGTCCACTACCGAGGCGACGACCCGGCAGGGTCCTATCGCAGGGTCGAGGTCGAGCGGGCCGCCCCGCATCACCTCATGGGGAGGCGGGTGCGCTGAGGGTCATCGCCGTCGTGGGTCCCACCGCTGCGGGCAAGTCGGAGCTCGCCATCGGCCTCGCTTCCCGTCTCGGAGGCGAGGTGCTCTCGGTGGATTCGATGCAGGTGTACCGGGAGATGGACGTCGGCACCGCGAAGCCCGACGCCACCACCCGGGGCGCGGTGCCGCACCACCTCCTCGATCTGGTCGACCCGGAGTTCGAGTTCACCGTCGCCGAGTTCCAGGAGGTCGGCGTGGGGGTGCGTGATCGACTGCGGGCCGAGTCGATCACCCCGGTGGTGTGCGGAGGGTCGGGTCTCCATTTCCGGGCCCTGGTCGATCCGCTCGAGTTCCCTCCCACCGATCCGAAGGTGCGGGCCGAGCTGGAGCAAGCCGGCCACGACGAGCTGGTCGCCGCCCTGCAGGCCCTCGATCCGCACGCCGCCGAGCACGTCGACCTCGCCAATCCGCGCCGGGTGGTGCGGGCCCTCGAGATCCAGCGAATCACGGGGCTCACCCCGAGCGAGCGGGCCGCGTCGGCGGCGGGCGAGGCGGTGCGCCGCTACCTGTCGGCGGTGCCGATGCTGGTCCTGGGGTTCGATCCGGGGGAGGCGCTGGCGGATCGGGTGGCGGCCCGGTTCGATCGGATGCTCGACCGGGGCCTGCTCGAGGAGGTGGAGCGCCTGGCGCCCCGCCTGGGGCGCACCGCCCGCCAGGCGGTGGGCTACAAGGAGCTGCTCCCGGTGGTGCAAGGGGGCGTCGATCTGGCCGAGGCGCGGGACGAGGCGCTGCGGGCGACGCTGGCGCTGGCGAAGCGGCAGCGCACGTTCTTCGGCAAGGATCCCCGCGTTCACTGGATTCCGTGGCACCATGACCCGGCGCAGCGCCTGGAACGGGCGCTGGCGGCGGTCGAGGAGGCCGAGCGATGAACTTCGTGAAGATGGAGGGCCTCGGCAACGATTTCATCGTGGTCGAGGGCCCGGCCGTTGTCGCCGAGGCGGATGTCGTCCGCTGGTGTGAGCGGCGGCGCGGCATCGGCGCCGACGGGGTGCTCGAGGTGACGCCGCTCGGCGCCGACCGGGTGCGGATGCGGTACTGGAACGCCGACGGCCACAGCGCCGAGATGTGCGGCAACGGCCTGCGCTGCGTCGCCCGGCTCGCCGTGCTGCGCGGCTGGGTGGAGGGCCCCAAGCTCATCGTGGAGACCGCGGTGGGGGAGCGGCGCGCCGAGGTCCGCCCCGATTCGACGGTGCGCGCCCAGCTCGGCGTTCCCGAGGAGTACCGGCTCTCGTCGCTGCAGGTGGCGGGGGTGGAGGTCCATCCGGTGGGGTTGGGCAACCCGCATGCGGTGCTCTTCGTCGACGATCCGGCCGAGGCCCCGGTGGGGACCCTGGGACCCGAGATCGAGACCGACGCCATCTTCCCGGCCGGCACCAACGTCGAGTTCGCGGCGGTGCGCAGCCCCGACCGCATCGAGCTGCGGGTGTGGGAACGGGGAGTGGGGGAGACCCTGGCGTGCGGGACGGGGGCGGCGGCGACCGCCTACCTGGCGCGGCGGCAGGGACTCACCGAGGATCGGGTCGCGGTGCAGCTCCCGGGCGGGGAGATGGTGGTGGAGATCGCCAATGGGACCGCCTGGATCGAGGGCCCTGCCAATGTGGTGTTCAGCGGGACGGTCGACTGATCCGTGCCGCGAGGCGGGTCAGTCGACCCGGCGCATCAGGGCGACGACCACGCCCAGGATCTCGACGCCCTCGGAGAAGACCATGGGCGGGAACGCCGGGTTCTCGGCTTTGAGCACCACCCGCCCGTCGATGCGCTGGAGGCGCTTGACGGTGGCATCCTCGCCGTTGACGAGGGCGGCGACGATCTGGCCGTCGCGGGCATCGGGCTGGCGGCGCACCACGACGTAGTCGCCGTCGAAGATGCCGACGTCGATCATCGAGTCGCCCCGGACGTTGAGCATGAAGACCGGGTCGTTGCCGACCAGTTCGACCGGGAGCGGGAAGATCTCGTCGATGTCCTCCTCGGCGAGGATGGGGGAGCCGGCCGCGATCTGACCGACCAGCGGCACGTCTCGGACCGGGGCCCGGTGCAGCGACCGGAGGTCGCCCTCGCCGCTGTCGAGCACCTCGATGGCGCGCGGCTTGGAGGGGTCGCGACGGATGTGACCGCTCTTGACGAGGGCCGACAGGTGGCTGTGGACCGTCGAGGGGGAGCTGAGGCCGACCGCGTCGCCGATCTCGCGCACTGCGGGCGGGTAGCCGCGGTCGCGGACGGTCTCGAGGATGAAGTCCAGGATCTGCTGCTGGCGGCCGGTGAGCTGCTTGCGGTCCATGGCGAGGCCTTTCTCGACGCTGTGGGGCCACGTTAGCCGCGTTTTCGCGAGCAACCAAACATATGTTCGACTTGACAGGCGAACAGACGTTCGGTACCGTCCTCGCGATGCGAACAAGCGTTCGGTCGAAAGCGTGGAAGTCGGGTGCCGGGCCACGATCCCGGCCGTCGAACTTCCTGTCACACCCGGGCGATACCTTGCTTGCAGGGCCGGTACTCCACGTTCCGGCCGGACGGCGGGCCACACCCACGGCCCATGAGACGGTTGGAAGCTGAACGAGGAGGAGCCACCACGATGCCTCGACACTTGACCACTCCATCACGGGTGCTGGTCGTCATCTCCATTGTGTTGGTCGCATTGGTGCTCCTCCTCGCTTCCGCCGTCGATGCCGCCGGGCCCGACACGGTGGGGGCCGGGCCGGCGGCGTCCGCCGAACACGTGGTGCAGCCCGGCGATTCGCTGTGGGCGATCGCCGCCGGGGTGACGCCGGACGGCGCCGATGTACGCGCCACGGTCGAGGCGATCCGTGACCTCAACGACATCGACTCGAGCCTGATCATGCCCGGCCAGGTGCTGAGGGTTCCTGTCGTCGACTGAGT
>JASFUV010000075.1:0-6133 GCA_050050155.1 Acidimicrobiia bacterium
CATCTTCCTCGGCTGGGTGAGGGACCTGGGAGACGGGACGGCGGCGGCGCCGGCCGTGCCAGACTCGGGGGGAACAGGGAGACGATCGTGACCCACCCATCCCAAGGCATGCTCTTCACCGACCAGTACCAGCTGTCGATGGCGCAGCTCTACTTCGAGCACGGACTCCACGAGCGGCTTGCCCAATTCGACTACTCATTCCGCACCTATCCCGACTACGGGCGCCATCAGGCCGGGTACGGCGTCTTCGCCGGCATGGAGACCCTGCTGGATTGGATGACCCGGGTGCGGTTCACCTCCGAGGACCTCACCTTGCTGCGCGGCCAGACCGGGGTCACCGGTGATCCGGTCTTCCGCGACGACTTCCTCGAGTGGCTGGAGGCGGCGGGCGATTTCCGCACGATCGAGATACGGGCGATTCCCGAGGGCCGGGTGGTGCACCCATACGCGCCCCTCGTTCTCGTCCAGGGCCCGCTCGCGATGGCGCAGATCCTCGAGACGTCGCTCCTCAACCACCTCAACTACCAGACCCTGATCGCCACCAAGGCTTCCCGGGTCCACGAGGCGGGGCGGGGCCGGATGGTGCTCGAGTTCGGGATGCGGCGGGGACCGGCCGAAGGCACCAACGCCGGCACCCGGGCCGCCCTCATCGGCGGCGCCGACTTCAGCTCCAACGTCGGGATGTCACACGAGTTGGGGCTCGCCCCGAAGGGAACCCACGCCCACTCGATGGTGCAGGTGTTCATGGCGATGGGGGAGGGAGAGCTGGGAGCGTTTCGCGCCTACGCCAAGGCCTACCCCGACGATTGCATCCTGCTCGTCGACACCATCGACACCCTCGAGAGTGGGGTTCCCAACGCCATCGAGGTGTTCCGGGAGCTGGAAGGGGCCGGCCACCGGCCGCTGGGGATCCGACTCGATTCCGGCGACCTCGCCTACCTCGCGATCCAGGCGGCCCGCATGCTCGACGACGCCGGGTTCCCCGAGGTCGGCATCGTCCTCTCCTCCAACCTCGACGAGCTGGCGATCTGGCAGATCCTCGCCCAGATCCGGGAGGAGGCGCCCCGCTACGGGGTCGACCCCGAGGCGCTCGTCGGCCGCCTCACCTACGGGGTGGGCACCCGCCTCGTCGCCTCGCAGGGGCATGCCGCGCTCGACGGCGTCTACAAGCTCGTGGCGTTCCACGACGACGGCGCGTGGGTTCCTGCCATCAAGGTGTCCGAGACGCCCGAGAAGATCCCGATCCCCGGCGACAAGCGGCTGTGGCGGGTCTACGACCGGCGCGGCAACGCCACCGCCGACGTCGTCGCCATGGTGGGAGAGGATCTCCAGAACGGGCGCACCTTGGCGCTGCATCATCCCTTCCGTACCTCGGTGCACCGGGTGCTCGAGCCCGAGGACGTGGCACGGGTGGAGTCGCTCCATGTGCCGGTGTTCAGCAGCGGGCAGCGCCGCGACGGGTCACCGTCGATCGAAGAGCTCCGGCACCGCCGCATCGCCGATCTGGAGCGTCTCGACCCCGGAGTGCGCCGCCTGGTGAACCCACACATCTACCACGTATCGCTCACGGAATCGGTGAAACGGCTCCAGGCCGAACTGGTGGATCGCCTCACCCCGTAGCTGCGGGGCGTCTCCTCAGCGGTCGCCGGCTTCGAGGGTGGCGAGGGCGTCTTCGAGCGTCGCCCACGGGAGATCGGCGCACTTGATCCGCACCGGGAATCGCTTCACGCCCTGCAACGCCTCGAGATCACCGAGGGCGGCGCCGGGGCGTTCCGGATCCACCGGATTCTCGCCGTCCTCGATCGTCATCATCACCTTGAAGCGATGGGCGAGGCCACGGGCCTCGGCGACGGTCTTGCCGGTGACCGCCTCGGCCATCATCGACCCCGACGCCTGCGAGATCGAACAGCCCTCCCCGTCGATGCCGGCGGCGACGATCGTGCCGTCCCGCACCTCGAGGTCGAGAGAGAACTCGTCTCCGCACGCCGGGTTCTGGCCTTCGGCGTGGACATCGGCGTGGGGAAGGGCGCCGCGGTGCCGGGGGTTCCGGTAGTGGTCGAGGATGACGTCGCGGTAGAGGTCTTCGAGGGCCATGCTCACGCCAGCCCGAACAAGGTGCGGGCCCGCCCCAACCCGGCGACGAGAGCGTCGATGTCGTGGCGCGTGTTGTACACGTAGAGGGAGGCCCGGGCCGTCGCCGCCACCTCGAGGGTGCGCATCAGGGGTTTCGCGCAATGGTGTCCGGCCCGCACCGCGACCCCGTCCTCGTCGAGGATGGTGGCGATGTCGTGGGCGTGGATGTCGCCGAGTGCGAAGCTGATGACTCCGCCGCGCCGCTCCACGTCGCGGGGCCCGAACACCCTCAGGTCGGGTATCTCCGCGAGGCGGTCGAGGGCGTAGCGGGTCAACTCCAGCTCGTGGCGGCGTACCTCCGACATCGAGATCTTGTCGAGGTAATCGATGGCGGCGCCGAACCCGATCGCCTGGGCGATCGGCGGGGTGCCGGCCTCGAACTTGTGGGGGACCGGCGCCCATCGGGATTCGAAGAGCTGGACGTCGGAGATCATCTCCCCCCCGCCCTCGGCCGGTTCCATCTCCTCGAGCAGCTCGGGACGACCCCACAGCGCGCCGATGCCGGTCGGCCCGAGCATCTTGTGGGCGCTGAAGGCGAGGAAGTCGACGCCGAGCTGCTGGACGTCCACCGGCAGGTGGGGGACCGCCTGGGCCCCGTCGACCACCACCAGGGCATCGACGGCGCGGGCGGCCGCCGCCAGGGTGTCGAGCGGCCCGAACCCGCCGGTCACGTTCGACATGGCGGACACCGCCACGACGGCGACTCGATCGTCGATCGTGGCCTCGAGGGTGGAGAGGTCGACCCCAGCCTCCTCGTCGAACGGCAGATACACCAGCTCGGCACCCGTGCGGCGGGCGACGAGCTGCCACGGCACGACGTTGGAGTGGTGCTCCATCAGCGTGAGCACGATCCGGTCCCCGGGGTGGAGCCGGTCGAGGCCCCAACCATTGGCGACCATGTTGAGCGACGAGGTGGCGCCGCGCGTGAAGACGATCTCGGACGGGGATCCGGCGTTGACGAAGCGCGCCACCTTGGCGCGGGCGTCCTCGTAGGCGACCGTCGCCTCGTCGGCGAGTCGGTACACCCCGCGATGCACGTTGGCGTAGCTCGTCCGGTAGAAGTCGGAGACGGCGTCGATCACCTGCACCGGCTTCTGGGTGGTGGCGGCCGAATCGAGGTAGACGAGCGGGGCGCCGTTGATCTCCCGCTGCAGGATCGGGAAGTCGTCCCGGAGCCGCTCGAAATCCGTCATGACCCGGATTGTCTCACCGTCTCGGGCCGGAAGCTCTCGTAGCCGCGCTCTTCGATGTCCTTGGCGAGATCGGGGCCGCCCGTCTCGACGATGTGACCGTCGACGAAGACGTGCACGACGTGTGGGGTGATGTAGTCGAGCATGCGCTGGTAGTGGGTGATGATGAGGAAGGCGCGTTCGGGGGTGTGGAGCCGTTGCACGCCTTCGGCCACGGTGCGGAGGGCGTCGATGTCGAGGCCGGAGTCGGTCTCGTCGAGCACCGCCAGCTCCGGTTCCAGCACCGACATCTGGAGGACCTCGTTGCGTTTCCGCTCGCCTCCGGAGAACCCCTCGTTGAGATAGCGGTCGGCGAACGACGCGTCCATCCCCAGCTCTCGCATGGCGTCCATCACCTTGAGGCGCAGCTCCAGCACCGTGTAGTCGGTGCCGGTGCGGTTCGACAGGGCGGTGCGCAGGAAGTTCACAACCGAGACACCCGGGATCTCCTCCGGGTACTGGAAGCCGAGGAACATGCCGGCCCTGCCCCGTTCGTCGGCGGGCGCCTCGGTGATGTCCTCGCCCTTGAAGGTGATCGTGCCGGAGGTGACCGTGTAGCCGGGATGCCCCAGCAGCACATTCGCCAAGGTGGACTTCCCGGACCCGTTGGGGCCCATGAGGGCGTGGATCTCACCCCGGTTGATGGTGAGGGTGGTGCCCTTGATGATCTCGGTGTCCCCGACCGAGGCGTGGAGGTCGTCGATGATGAGCAGTGGTTGTTCGGAGGTCATGACGGTGATGTTAGCCGGGCCGGATGCTCTAAAACCTACGCCGTTAGTGCATATTTCCCGCGGGGGCGGAGTCTCCACGGAGGCCGGCGAGCAGCGCAGGGAAGGACCCGATGTCGATGGCGTCGATCGACGAGAAGATCTGCACGTAGAACCGTCCCACTCCCTCGGTGGCGTACTGCGCCAGCAGAGACGCCACCTGATCGATGGTGCCGTGGGGGACCCGATCCTCGGCGAAGTGGGCCTCCAGCTCGCTCGCCTCGATCCCGCGCGACGCCGCCTCGGCCGCCACGACCTCGCGGTACCCGGCCCGATCCTCGGCGACGTAGATGGGCGACATGAGCGAGAGCAGGACGGCGTCCGGGTCGCGGCCTGCGTCGCGGGCGGCGCCCTGCATCACCCGGCGGCGGGCTTGCAGGCCGGCGGCGTCGCTGGGGAACACGTTGTAGTGATCGGCGAACCGTCCCGCCAGTGACGGCGTGCGCTGCATCCCCTTCCCCCCGACCACGAGGGGAAGCGTGCCGGTGGGGCGAGGCTGCACCTCGATGTCGGCGAGGCGGTAGTGCCGTCCCTGGAAGCCCCCCTCGGTCCGGCCGAAGGCCGCCGAGAGGTAGGCGAGGGTGTCGAACATGAGGCTGTAGCGGGTCCGCAGCGGCGGCATCTCGAGGCCGAACGCCTCGTGCTCGGATTCCATCCATCCGGTGCCGACGCCGAGCTCGAAGCGTCCGTCCGACATCTGGTCGATGGTGGCAGCAGTCTTGGCGATCACGGCGGGGTGGCGAAACGTCACCGGCGTCACCAGGACCCCGAGGGCAATGCGGTCGGTGTCGCGGGCGAGCCCGGCGAGCGAGGTGAGGGCCTCGGGGACGGACTCGGGGGCTTCCATGTTGAGGTAGTGGTCGGAGCGGGCGAAGACGTCGAACCCGGCCGCCTCGGCGGCGCGTGCCACCGCCAGCAGGTGCCGGTACGTCCCACCGAACTGTGGCTCGGTCATCACTCCGAATTGCATCGTTGCTCCCGTCCGTCGTCCCGTCTGTGTTCTACCAGCCCGGCACCGCCACGGCGCCGTCCTGGTCGGCTCAGGCGACGAGGGTCTCGAGCACGGACTGGAGGCTGGCGACGTCGATCTCACCCGCGATGCGGGCCACGACGTTGCCGTCGGCGTCGACGAAGACCCAGAACGGGGTGGCGTCACCGCCGAAGGCGGTCATCACGTGGGCCGCGTCGTCGTCGGCGAGCACCGGGGGTGTCCACCCCTCCCGCTTCAGCCAGGTCCACGGCGGGTAGTTGTCGCGCTCGGGAGCGAGCCAGGTCGAGACGGCCACCAGCCGGACGCCGGAAACGCCACCGGTGGTGTCGAGCCATTCCTGCACGGCCGGCACCTCGGCCTGGCAATGGGGGCACCAGTGGGCGACGAACATGATCGCCATCGGGCCGTCGCTGCGACCGATGGCGACCGGGATGCCGTCGTAGTCGGTGCCGGTGACCTCCGGGATCGGGGTGCCCACCGCGGGATCGGTGGCCGGATCGGTCAGCACCGGCAAGGTGTCGCCGGTGATGACCGGGGTCGCCACGTCCGCCGTGGTGGTATCAGGGCCGGAATCGCCTCCGCTGAGCACGATGGCGAGCACGAGCAGCACGGCGATGGCGCCGAAGACGATGGCGAGCACCGGAACGGCGGGCTTGGTGTTCCGTGAGCGCGAGCCGGTCTTCTTCGCGGTCGTCATCGTGTCCTCCTCACGGCCGGCGGCGGGTGCTCCGGGGCCTCATGATGCCGTCTCCCCGCGGCTATTGAGACGGGCCACCGTCATGAGCACCACGATGAGGGCAAAACCGCTGAGGGCCTGATAGGGGATCGACACGAACCCGAACACGTGGAAGTAGGCGGCGTTGCACGGGGTCGTCGTCGAGCACTGTCCGTGCCCGAACTGTGGGAAGTTCTGGATGAACACGTGGTAGCCGGCGAGGAGCACCCCGATGCTCGCCAGCGGCCCGGCGGCGGCGGCGACGGTCCGGTCCCGTTTCCACGCCGCCAGCCCGAGC
>JASFUV010000076.1:0-6114 GCA_050050155.1 Acidimicrobiia bacterium
CCCAGGGTCTCAGCGCCCAATTCGCATACGGATCGCTGATCTGGGTTCCCCTGCTGTACCAGGAGAAGGTGGCGGCGCTGGGCTACGACGTCGAGACCGCCACCCGGGTGGGTGGCCTGATGGCGGCCATCCTGCGACTCGGAGGGCTGTTTTCGATCGTCGCCGGCGCCATCGGCGACCGGATGCAGCGGCGTTCCCTCAGCGGGCGGGCCGTGGTGAGCGCGGTCGGCATCCTGGGGGCGGTTCCGTTCTTCCTCGTGTTCTTCTTCGTGCCCCTGCGCGGGCTCGAGGTCACCAGCGGGGCGAGCACGGCGACGCTGCTGCCCGAGGTGCTCCACGCCCTGGTCACCAACGGGTGGGTGGCGGCGGCGTTCTTCACGTCACTGGCGGCCCTGGCGCTCACCTCCGCCGACTCCCCCAACTGGTTCGCCCTCGTCTCCGACGTCAACCTGCCCGAGCACCGCGGCACCGTGTTCGGCCTCGGCAACCTCTCCAACGGGGTGGGGAGGGCCGCCGGGAACGCCCTCACCGCGGCCGCGGCAGGGGGCTTCGAGCGGGCCCTGCCGCCCCCGCTCAACTGGGCGGTGGGGCTTGCGGTGTTCCAGGTGTTCTTCCTGCCCACCGGCTACTGCTACGCCCGGGCCGCCCGCACCTCTCCCGGCGACATCCGGGAGGTGGAAGCCATCCTGCAGCGGCGGGCCAAGTATCCCCGATCCGGAGACCCGCCGGGGTAGAGTTCCGGTCAGTCAACCGAGAGGGAGGGGGTTGGAATGGGACGAAGACTCGGGCTCTTGGC
Source organism: Acidimicrobiia bacterium (assembly GCA_050050155.1). Taxonomy (GTDB): domain Bacteria; phylum Actinomycetota; class Acidimicrobiia; order Spongiisociales; family UBA5794; genus CAYQEC01. Next base: position 797 of record JASFUV010000076.1, read on the forward strand.
ATTTGCCGCCGGTCTCTTCCTTGCCATCACACCGGCCATCGCCAGCGCCGGGGTTTCGCCTGAGGGGGCATGTTGGGGGACCGCCATCATCAAGGGCGAGACGTACACACCGGCGAATGACACCCGATCGAACGCGATCCCGATCCCGAACGAAGAGGGAGTCGAGATCAACTACACCGGCATGGTCGATTTCGACAACATGGACCACAACGGGGGGATCGCGGTCCGGATCGCCGGGTTCGACATCACCATCGCCACCTGGGGCGACCCCAACACCGCCGACACCCGTGACGCCGTCGGCGTCTACGAACTCGACGACGCCTACGCCAAGATCGACGACGTCGTGCCGTTCGGCAAGGTGCCCGGCATCTGGCAGGTGAGCGGCTGGCACCACGCCGCCGCGGGCGGTGAGTGCACCGGAACCGCCATGATCAAGATCGAGGGCAACCCGCTGTCGAACCCGCTCGGATGGATCTCCCTCGGCGGGCTGGTCCTATTCGGAGCGGGCGTCGGCTGGGCCGCGTTCGCCCGACCGGGGAGGCCATGATGCGAGGACGACCGATTCTGGGAGCGATCTCGGGGCTGTTCTTCGGGCTGTTCCTGTCCCTCAACCTGATGCTGTGGGGGATCTGGCCGCTCGATCGTGTCAGCGTGTTCGGGCTGCCGATCCTGTTCCTCATCGTCGGGCTGGGGCTCGCCATCGTGGCCCCGCTGGGGCGGAGCAAGGCGGGCGGGAGCGTGCCGTCGGGCTCCCCGCTGGAGGACACCACCGAGTAGACGGATCATCATGTTCGGGGAGGTGCGATGCGTCGCGCCTCCCCGATGCGCGTCCCGACCGGGATCGGTGGGTCAGTCCTTGGAGCCGGAGAGGGCGGTGGCGACGCCGAGGGTGACGAAGATGCCCCCCGTGACGAAGCGCTGCGCCTTCACGACGGCCGGGCGGTGCCACAGCCAGTCCCCGAAGGTCCCGGCGGCGAGGGCGTAGCAGCCGTCGGTGAACAGGCCCATCGCCACGAAGATGGTGCCCAGCACGAGGAACTGGAGCACCACTCCCCCCCGATCGACGTCGACGAATTGGGGCAGGAAGGCGAGGAAGAAGAGCGCGGTCTTCGGGTTGAGGGCGTTGACCCAGATGCCCTGGGTGAAGATGCGGCGCAGGCTGCGTTCTTCACGGCCCCCCACCGGCTCGGCGTCGTGGCCGCGCAGCCGGCGGATCCCGAGGTAGACCAGGTAGGCGGCGCCGACGTACTTCACGATCGAGTAGGCGAGGGCCGACTTGAGGAGCAGCGCGGAGAGGCCGAGGGCGGCTCCGATCACGTGCACCATGCTGCCGAGGGCGACACCGAGGACGGACGCGATCCCGGCGCTCCGTCCCCTGTCGATGCTGCGACCGATGATGTAGAGCACGGCCGGACCCGGGGTGACGAGGAGCACCAGGGAGGCGACGAGGAACGCGGTGAACGCCGAGGTGTCGATCATGGTCCCGGAAGCGTAGTGGCCGCATCTCGCCGCGAATCCGGGGCCTGCATCGACGAAGCCGCCTGAGCGCGAAATCCCGACCCCAGTCGCGAAAGAAAACCAGGCGTGGCGCTTGCCCGGCGGGGTGCGTCGGCGGTAGAAAGACTGCTGTCTTCCCCTGCACCGTCATGCGGTGAGCACGCGTCGTGAATACCCTTGACGTAATTACGGCGGTGTAACTATGATGGACTTCCCTGTGCGACATGTGGGGCTTCTGCCACTTCCCCACCCCTACATGTTGTAGGTGTGGAAAAGATTGTGGAGAAGTTTCGCCCGTACGCTCAGAGGGCCGGTAGCCAGGGAGGGATTCGATGACGGAAGGTTTGCGGATCGAACGTCGGTTCACGTCGGAACGGGTCAGCCCGTACGACACGGTGGAGTGGACCCGACGGGACTCGAAGATCACCAATCCGGACGGGTCGGTGGTGTTCGAGATGAAGGACGCCGAGGTGCCTGCGCACTGGTCGCAGGTGGCGTCCGACATCATGGTGTCGAAGTACTTCCGCAAGGCCGGCGTCCCCCAACTCGACGAGCGCGGCAACCCCACCTTCGACGCCGACGGCAAGATGATCACCGGTCCGGAGCGATCCGCCCGCCAGGTCATCGAGCGCCTCTCCGCCACCTGGCGCGCCTGGGGTGAGGAACATGGCTACTTCGCCTCCGAGAACGACGCCGAGGTCTTCGAGGACGAAACCGCCTACATGCTGCTCCACCAGATGGCGGCCCCCAACTCCCCGCAGTGGTTCAACACGGGCCTCTTCCACCGCTACGGCATCACCGGCACCGAACAGGGCTTCTGGTACGTCGACCCCGACACCGAGGAAGCCGTCGCCTCCCCCGATGCCTACAGCCGCCCCGCCCCGCACGCCTGCTTCATCAACAGCATCGACGACGACCTCGTCAACCCGGGCGGGATCATGGACCTGTGGGTGCGCGAGGCGCGTCTCTTCAAGATGGGTGCCGGGTCGGGCGCCAACTTCTCGCACATCCGGGCCGAAGGCGAGCAGCTCTCGGGCGGCGGCAAGTCGTCGGGCCTGATGAGCTTCCTCAAGGTCGGCGACCGTGCGGCAGGCGCCATCAAGTCGGGCGGCACCACCCGCCGCGCCGCCAAGATGGTCATCGTCGACATCGACCACCCCGACATCGAAGCCTTCATCAACTGGAAGGCCGCCGAGGAGGACAAGGTGCGGGCCCTGGTCGCCGCCGGCTACCCGGCCGACTTCAACGGTGAGGCCTACGCCACCGTGTCCGGCCAGAACTCCAACAACTCGGTGCGCCTCTCCAACGAGTTCGTCCAGGCGGTCCTCGACGACGCCGACTGGGAGCTGACGGCGCGCACCGACGGCACGGTGATGAAGACGGTCAAGGCGCGGGACTTGTGGAGCCAGATCGCCGACGCGGCATGGCGCTGCGCCGACCCTGGCGTGCAATTCGACACCACGATCCAGGAATGGCACACCTGCCCTTCCGACGGGAAGATCCGGGCCACCAACCCGTGCTCGGAGTACGTGTTCCTCGACAACACGGCCTGCAACCTGGCGAGCCTCAACCTCGGCACCTTCTACGACGACGCCAAGAGCGAATTCGACCTCGACGGCTACCGCTACGCCATCCGGCTGTGGTCCATCGTGCTCGAGATCTCGGTGACGATGGCCCACTTCCCCTCCAAGGAGATCGCCCAGGGCAGTTACGACTACCGCACCCTTGGACTCGGCTACGCCAACCTCGGGTCGCTGCTGATGCGCATGGGCATTCCCTACGACTCCGACGAGGGTCGGGCCATCGCCGGTGCCCTCACCGCCATCCTCACCGGCTATTCGTACGCGGCGTCGGCGGAGATGGCTCGGGTCCTCGGCCCGTTCCGCCGATTCTCCGCCAACCGCGGCGCCATGTTGCGGGTGATGCGCAACCACCAGGCGGCCGCCTACAACGCCCCGCAGGGCGAGTACGACGGAGTGTCGACCAAGGTCGTCGGCATCGACCCCGGCGCCTGCCCGTCGGACCTCCTCCACGAGGCCCGCAACGCGTGGAACATCGCGGTGAAGATGGGCGAGGAGTACGGCTACCGCAACGCCCAGGTCACCTGCATCGCCCCCACCGGCACCATCGGCCTCCTCATGGACGCCGACACCACCGGCGTCGAGCCGGACTTCGCCCTGGTGAAGTTCAAGAAGCTCGCCGGAGGCGGCTACTTCAAGATCGCCAACCAGTCGGTGGCTCCGGCGCTACAGCACCTCGGCTACGTGGGACGCAGCATCGAGCAGGTCCTCGAATACGTGGTCGGCACGATGTCGCTCCACGGCGCCCCGCACGTCAACTCGGCGACTCTGATCGCCAAGGGATTCACCGGCGAGGACATCGAGAAGATCGAACGCACCCTGCCGGGGGTCTTCGAGCTGCGCTTCGCCTTCAACCAGTGGACGCTGGGTGAGGAGACGATGCAGCGGCTCGGCTTCACCCCCGACGACTACCTGGACCCCGGCTTCGACATGCTGCGCGCCCTCGGCTTCACCGGCTCGCAGATCCAGGAGGCCAACGACTACATCTGCGGCCATCAGACCATCGAGGGGGCGCCGGGTCTGCTCGACGAGCACCTCCCGGTGTTCGACACCGCCAACCGCAACGGGCGGCTCGGCCAGCGGTTCATCCACCACACCGGCCACATCAAGATGATGGCGGCGGTGCAGCCGTTCATCTCGGGAGCGATCTCGAAGACGATCAACATGCCGAACGAGGTGACCACGGCCGACATCGAGGAGTCGTACCACATGTCGTGGGAGCTGGGCCTGAAGGCGATGGCCCTGTACCGCGACGGCTCCAAGGCGTCGCAGCCGCTGTCGTCGAGCAGCGACGAGAGCGTCTCCGATCAGGAGGAGGACGGCCTGCAGGACGCCCTCGACGACGAGATGGAGGTGGTGTCGGGCCAGATCGTCCACGGCGGCATGTTCGCCCCCGGGGTCTCCCCCACCCAGGCCTACAAGGAGATCCACCGTCCCCGCTTCCTGCTGCCTGCCCGGCGCCGCGGCTACACCCAGGAGGCACGGGTGGGCGGCCACAAGGTGTTCCTCCGCACCGGCGAGTACAGCGACGGCACCCTCGGGGAGCTGTTCATCGACCTCGCCAAGGAAGGCGCCACCTTGCGGGGCATCCTCTCTTGCCTTGCGATCTCGGTCTCGAAGGGCCTCCAGTACGGGGTGCCGCTCGAGGAGTTCGTCGACACCTTCACCTTCCAGACCTTCGAGCCTCGCGGCATGGTGGAGGGCCATCCCAACATCAAGATGGCGAACTCGATCATCGACTACGTGTTCCGGGCACTCGGCGTCGAGTACCTGCACCGTGACGAGCTGGCCCAGGTGCCGCCGGTGCGCGGCGAACTGCCGGAGCCGCCCGAGGGCATGGCGGTCGAAGCCGGCCACCAGATGGCGCTCGAGGACGCCGCCAAGGAGGTCGACATCGCGGTCCAGGCCCGGGCGGCCGAGTTCGCCGACTCCGAGGCCGCGGAAGGGGTCGGGCCTGCGGTGATGGGGGTTGGCGGGACACCGGCGCCGGCCCGGGGGAGCAACGGAGGATCTCCGGCGGTGCGGCCCACCGCCACCGCGGTGCGGACTGCCACCGACGTGCAGACCGCCGCGGTGCAGGCGGTGCTCGCCGACAAGATGGGCGACGCCCCGCTGTGCGACACCTGCGGCCACATCACGGTGCGCAACGGATCCTGCTACCGCTGCCTCAACTGCGGCGACTCCAAGGGATGTAGCTGAGGTCGGGAAGGCAGCCGGCTACGCGCGTGAGGGCGCCCCGTC
>JASFUV010000077.1:0-6111 GCA_050050155.1 Acidimicrobiia bacterium
CTCCCGGCCGACGGGTTCCAGGCCGCCGAGGTGTCGCTGGAGGCCGAGCCGGCCGACGGTGTCACGCTGCGGGGTGTCGTCGACGCGGTGTTCGACCAGCCCGACGGGGGCGTCCGCCTCGTCGACTGGAAGACGGGGGCGTTGTACGAGGTTGAGGATCAGCTCGCCTTCTACGTCCTGGTGTGGGCGCTGGAGAAAGGCGAGCTTCCCGCCCTGATAGAGGCGGTCTCGGTGGGGAGCGGGGAACGCCACCGCGAGGTGCCGGACCGGGCCGGGGCCGAGGCGACGGCGCGACGGGTCGCCGATCTCGTCACCGCGCTGCGGGAGGCGTTCGACACGGGCACGGACCTGGAGCGGCGCGGCGGCCCGTGGTGCGCGTTCTGTCCGCTGCTGGACGGGTGTGCCGAGGGGCGTGCCGCCACCGGCTGAGGCGCGGCGGGGATCGTGCGGGATGGCGGTCGGCGATGCCATACTCTCTGGCCCCATGCGCACCCTGCTGGCGTTGCACGCCCATCCCGACGACGAGAGTTCCAAGGCGGCCGCCACCGTGGCGCGCTACGCCGACGAGGGGGTGCGCTGCATCCTGGTCACCGCCACCGGAGGCGAGGTCGGCGACATCCTCAACCCGGCGATGGATCGGCCCGAGGTGGCGGCTCGCCTCCCCGAGATCCGCCGCCGGGAGTTGGAGGAGGCGGCGGCCATCATCGGGTACGACGAGGTGATCCTTCTCGGGCACCGCGACTCCGGTATGGCCGGCACCCCTGAGAACCGGCACCCCGATGCCTTCGTCAACGCGGACTTCAGGCAGGTCCTCGGCCAGGTGGTGGCGATCGTGCGCCGGGAGCGGCCCCAGATCGTCCTCGGCTACGACGACCACCGCTGGTACCCGCATCCGGATCACGTCAGGGTCTACGAGGTGTCGACGGCGCTCGCCGCGGCCGCCGCCGACCCGGATCGGTTCCCCGAGGCGGGGGACCCGTGGCAGGTGGACGCGGTGTGGGCGCCGCTGTTCTCCATGCGCCGCCTCCTCGCCCTCCATCACGCCATGGTCGACCGCGGCCTCCCATCGCCGTATGCCGAATGGCTGGCGCGTCTCGACGAGACCATGGACGACGGCAGGCTCATCAGCCGGATCGAGGTGGCGGCGACCCTCGAGCGTGGCCTCGCCGCGCTGCGTGCCCACGCCACCCAGGTGGACCCGGACGGGTTCTGGTTCCAGATCCCGATCGACGTGATCCAGGAGGTCTACCCGTACGAGGACTTCGAGCTGCTGTACTCGCGCCGGCCCCTCCCCGAGCCGGTCGACGACCTCTTCGCCGCGTCCCGTCCCGCATAGCCGTCAGGCGACCCGCACCGCCGCCGCTCCCTGGTGCCGGTCAGGGTCGAGGGAGCGGTACAGCTCGTCGACCAGGTCGAGGAGCTGGACCCGCAGCGAGTCGATCTCGTCGCGCACCGCGTCGATGTTGGACGTCGCCGTTCCCAAGATGCGCTTTGCCCGCGAGAAGTGCTGGGCGAGATCCCGAAGCCGTCCCAGGCGCTCCAGGGCGTACTCGGCGTCCCGGCGCGAGCCGTCGAGGCGGCTCACCGCCGCCGCAGCCCGGATCCAGCGGAGGGCGACGCCGATGAGCACTCCGGCGCCGTCGTCGACCACGAGGAGCCGGTTGCCGTACACGCCGAATGCTCCGACCTCGCCGGGGAACGCATCCTCGTTCGAGATGCACAGGCCCCAGTCGGCGCCGCGGTTCGTCATGGCCCGATCCAGCTCCTCGAGGATCCCGCCGGCCCCGCCGAGCCCGACCCGGGACGTGTTCTTGGCCTCGACCGCCACCCGGATCTCGTTGGGCAGGGTCACCACGAAGTCGCCCGCCTTGGCCTGCGGTCCACCCGACCCGGGGCTCTGCCCGGTGCGTTCCACCACACAGCCGCCGATGCGCCCCGCCTCGGCGCGCAGGGCGGTCTCGAGCACGTCCTCGTAGTCGCGCCCCTTGGCGGTGCCCCGCCGACTCTCCTCGGCACGGCTCTGTTCTCCGACGACGAGATCACGCAGCTCGCGGAACCGGACGTCGACCTGCGCCATGATCCGGTTGAAACCGGAATCGGCCTCGGAGGGATCGAATGCCTCCTCGAGGCGCTGCTCCAGCACCCCACCCGGACCGAGCAGGTCGTTGAGGGCGGCGACGAGGCGGGCGGTGTGGCTGTCGTTCCGCTCCGGGTCGAGCCGGGCGAGGAGACGATCGTGGAGGGCGCCGACCTCCGTGAGGGTGCGGGCCGTGAGCGAGGTCCGCACGTCGGGATCGAGGCTGTTGGACAGTGAGGCGCTGCCCGAGGTGATGACCCCGTCGAGACGGCGCTGCGCCTCCTCCATCGCCACGCCGAGCACCCGCCGCACCTCCTCGTTCATCTCGTCGATCGTGGCGCCCAGCCCCATGGCATTGAGACCGCGGATCCCCACCGCCAGCGCCTTGGCGATCTCGGCGGCTCGGGCGTCGGCAGGCAACGACCGCAGATGGTCGGCGACCACCGCGTCGGCGACCTCGACGCCGCAGATGTGCACCACGGGTCCGTCGATGCGGATCGGGGCGCCGTCTCCGGCCGCCGCCGGGGCGGACGGCCCTGTCTCCGGAAGTGATGTCCTCGTCATGTCGCCACCGTATGTCGCGGGAGTGACAGATTCGGCCCGCCCGGGGCTCTGATGGGTGCCGGGAGCGGGTGTGTGGTGTAATCGTCGCGATGAGACTCGACGACGACGCCCTCACCGACCTCCGCGACGAACTGGCGCGCGTCGGCGAACTCCTCGCCGCCGCGCCGTTCCCGCTTCCGACCCCGGATCGGGAGGCCGCCGTCGCCACCCGGGACAGCCTGGAGCGCACCATCCGCGAGTACCTGGTGCCGCGTCTGGGCGACCCCGACGCCCCCATCGTGGCGGTGGTCGCCGGCCCCGGGGGCGCAGGGAAGTCCACCGTCGTCAACACCTTGGCGCAGGACCGCATCGGTGAGACCGGGGCACGCCGGCCCACCACCGTCGTCCCCGTGTTGTGGGCCCACCGCGACCACGCATCCCGCTACTGGAGCGAGTTCGTCGCCCGGGTGCAGGAACGGGTCGGGTCGGCGGTCGAGGTCGTCATCGGCGACGACCAGCTCACCGCCAACCTCACCCTCATCGACACCCCGCCGATCGACTGGGAGGCTTCCGACGGACGCAGCCCGGCCCGCGACGTCCTGGCGCTCGCCGACCTGTGCGTCTTCGTCACCAGTCCCACCCGCTACGCCGACGCCGCCTCGTGGGAGTTCCTCCAAGAGGTGCGATGGCGCGGCATCCCCCTCCTGTTCGTGCTCAACCGCCTCCCCGACGACGATGCAGTGGAAGCCCTGCTCCTGGCCGATCTCGCCGCCCACCTCTATGCCCGCGAACTACTGCTGGAGCCCGATCCGTCGCAGCTCCTCGCGGTGGCGGAGAACCCGGTGGAGCGCTGGCACGGCGGTCTCGAACCCGCCTCGGTCGGGCCGCTGCGTCGGGAGCTCGCCAAGATCTCCGACCCGGCGCTGCGGCGCACCGTCGTCGAGAGCAACGTCGCGTCGGCGCTGCGCAACCTCGTCGATCGGGCCCAGGGCGTCCTGGCGGCCCTCGACGAGCAGGCCGTGCTCGCCGCCCGCCTCGACCGGATGGTCGACACCCGATACGCCGCCGAGACGTCCGCCCTCGCCGAGGCGCTCGCCGCGGGCAGCCTGGCGGACGCGGCCGGCCACGAGACCTGGGAGCGAGCCGCCGCCGATCTCACCGGCATCGTGACCCATCGCGCCGGGCGGGCTGCCCAGGCCACTGCAGAGGCCTGGGCAGAGGACGACCTGGGCCGAGCCCTCCTCGCCGGCGACGGTCGGGCGCTGTGGCGCCATGGCCACGACAGCGACGCGGTCGAAGCTGCGCTGCAGCGGTGGCCGGACGAGCTGGAGGAGCTGGCGTCCGGGCACTCCCGCCGCGGGCGACTCCGTCCCCGATCCCGCCGCCGGGTGGTTCGCCGCCTGTGGCCGCGGGTGCTCGACCCGCAGCGAGGCCCGGACCGGCGGCTCACCCGCACCTTCGGGTCCACCCTCGATGCCGTGGTCGACGCCGCTCGCGACTCCCTCGCCGGTGCAATGGGCGCCGCCCTCGAGGCGGACGCCGCCCGCTTCCGCCGCGTCGTCGACGGCGGCGCGGTCGCCGCCTCCGCCACTGCCACCGTGGCGGGAGTGCAGCGGATCACGGTTCTCGCCGATCTGGCGCCGCCGCCTTCCGAGGAATCGCCCGAAGCGACCCCCGAGGACCCCGGCGAGGATCCTCCCGAGGATGCCGAGGTGCCCGATGCGTGACGTCACCGAGCTCCTCGACACCGTCGACCTGGCGGTGGCCCGTGCTGCGCCGATCACGACTGAGGAACGGTGGGAACACGCAGCCGCCCGCGCCCGGGAACTGCGCACCAGACAGGGCTTCCTCGGCGAGACCCTGGTGCTGGCCGTCGCCGGTGGCACCGGCGTCGGCAAGTCGAGCCTCGTCAACGCCCTCGCCGGCGAGGCACTGGTGTCGGTGAGCACCCTGCGGCCCCACACCGAGGAGGCGATCGCCATCCTCCCCGAGGAACCCGAGCCGGACCTCCTCACCCTCCTCGACGCCCTCGGGATCACGGAACGCCATGCCCATCCGGGCTTCCCCCACCTCGCCATCATCGACCTTCCCGACATGGACTCGGTGGTCTCGTGGCACCGCCACCGGGTCGAGGAGCTGATCCCCCGAGTCGACGGCGTCATGTGGGTCCTCGACGCCGAGAAGTACGCCGACCGGGCGCTCCACCAGGACTTCCTCGCCCCCCTCGCGACCCACCGGGACCAGTTCGTCTTCGTGCTCAACAAGATCGATCGCCTCCGCTCCGGGCAGATCGGCGACGTCGAGGCGCACCTGTGCGCCATGCTCGACGACGACGGCTACCCCGACGTCGAGCCGTTCGCGGTGGCCGCCGACCCGGCGGAAGGGCGCCGCCTCGGCATCGACGGGCTCCGCGACCACCTCACCACTCGCCTCGACGCCAAGCGCATCATGCTCGGCAAGCTCGTCGCCGACGCCCTCGTCCTGGTCCGCGATCTCGGGACGAGCGCCGGGGTGTGGGACGGCACCGAGATCCACCTGGAGGAACGGTGGGCCGAAACCCGGCGGGCAGCCGCCGCCCACCTGATGCCGGGAGGCGGGGCCGCCGCCCGCGACGACGCCGCCTGCCGCGTCGAGGACCTCGTCGCGGCCATCGCCGCAGAGATCGGAGGGGTGCACGGCGAGCGGGTGCGCCACGCGTTCGGGTCCGAGGTCATCGCCGACGCCCTGACCGAGGCGGCCGCCGCCGCCGCCGAGGCCACCCCCGACCGGGGCCGCCGACGCAGAGCCGTTTCCGAGGCACGGCGGCGGGCCGCCGAGGACGCCCTGGACGGTAGGGTGGGACTGCCGCTGGCACAGATGCTGGGGGAGCGGGCCCGCTTCGGGGCGACCGTCGCCCATGCCGGTCTGGCGGCCTACCAGCTGGCCGAACGACTCAGGAGACCCACGTGATCCATGCCATCACCCTCGCCGCCGCGGCTGCGGACACCACCACCTCCGGCGACCGCGAATGGGTCACCCGCCTCGTCGAGACCGGCGTCGCCATTGTGGTGTTCGCCGTGGTGTGGTTCTTGCTGCGACGGGTGGGCGCCCGCATCGTGAAGCGCATGTCGGATCAGGCGCTCGAAGAGGACGCGGTCGAAGGGCCGGAACGGGTGCAACGCATCCAGACGTTGTGGGTTGTCCTGCGCACCACGATGCTGGTGACGCTGCTCGTGGCGCTGGCGCTCATCCTCCTCGACGCCTGGGGCGTGTCCATCGGCCCGTTCCTGGCGGTCGGCTCGGTGGTGGGGGTGGCAGTCGGCTTCGGCGCCCAGGACTTCATCAAGGACGTGATCGCCGGGTTCCTCATCGTGGCCGAGAACCAGTACGGCCTCGGCGACGTCGTCAAGGTCGCCGACGCGGTCGGCAAGGTGGAGGCGATCCGGCTCCGCACCACCGTGCTGCGCGATCTCGACGGGTACGTCCACCACGTTCCCAACGGTGCGATCCGG
>JASFUV010000078.1:0-6067 GCA_050050155.1 Acidimicrobiia bacterium
CCGTCGGGGAGCCGCAGCCGGGACGTCGCCGGCGTTGGGGCCGTCGCCTCCGCCGGGTGCGCCCGCCCCAACGACGCCTCCTGCAGGTCGAGGAAGCGGGCCAGCTCGACGGGATCGGCCGGCAGCGACGACGACGTCCCCGCCGCAAGGCGCCGCTCGGCCTCGGCGCGTTCCCTCCGCAGCCGGCGCACCTCCTCGGCCAGCCCCGCCGTCGCGACCTCCGCCCCCGCCGCGGCGGCGCGGGCGGCGGACAGCTCGCGTTCCAGCGCTTCGATCTCCGCCGCCCGGTCCGCGCCGTCACCGGCGCCCGCCTCCCGCGCCAGGCGACGCCGCAGCTCTTCGATCCGGCGCTCCGCCTGGGCCTTGAGATCCGCCGTCTCCGCCCTCGATTCCTTGAGCCGTCGCTTCGCCTCGTCGAGGCGCCCCGCGAGGACCTCGGCCCGCCGCGCCGCGGCGGCGCCCTGCTCCTCGGCGCGGTGACTCCGGCGCTCGGCGGCAGCGGCCGCCACCGTCGCCCACCATCCGGCGGGCCGATTCAGGAGCGCCCCAGACGCCTCCTCCTCCGGCCCGTCGTAGACCTCGGCCACCTTGCCGCGCAGCCACTCGTTGCGATCCAGTTCCCGCACCACGCGGCTCGCCAACGGCGGGGGAAGCCTCCCCCCGGCACGCGCCGCCACCTGCTGCAGCGGCGCCGGGATCTCGTCATCGTCCAGATCGCGCAGCACCACCCGCGCCGCGTCGACCGCGGCGGCGAGCGCCTCGAGCAGCGCCGGGTCGAAAGCCCTCATGCCTGCATCATGCCCTGCCGATCACGCAACCTGGTCGCGCCACGCGGTCGCAACCACGCCCAGGACGGGTTTGACACCTCACACCGAAGTGGCATACTCGCAGCCGAACGACGCACCCAAGGAATCATGACCATCCACGCCATCCTCGTACTCGTCACGTAGGCGCATACGTCGCCACAGACTCGTATGCGCCTCGAACCCTCCGCCCGGAGGGTTTTTTCATACCCGACGCCACCCCGAGCCCAGGAGCCACCATGACCGAGACCCTCACCGGAGCGCAAGCGCTGATCCGAGCCCTCGAGCTCGAAGGCGTCGATGTGGCGTTCGGCGTGCCCGGCGGCGCCATCCTCCCCGCCTACGACCCCCTCCTCGACAGCTCGATCCGCCACGTCCTGGCCCGCCACGAGCAGGGCGCCGGCCACATGGCGTCCGGGTACGCCCACGCCACCGGCAAGGTCGGCGTGGTCATCGCCACCTCCGGTCCCGGCGCCACCAACCTCATCACGCCGCTGCAGGACGCCCACATGGACTCCATCCCGGTGGTGGCCATCACCGGGCAGGTGGCGACCGGCTCCATCGGAAACGACGCCTTCCAAGAGGCCCACACCTGGGGCATCTCGATGCCGTGCACCAAGCACAACTACCTGATCGCGAGCGTCGAGGAGATCCCCGACGTGATCCGGGAGGCGTTCCACCTCGCCTCCACCGGACGCCCCGGACCGGTCCTCGTCGACATCCCCAAGGACATACTCGCCGCCACCATGGAGTGGCACCGCGCCGGGGAGCTCGACCTGCCCGGCTACAAGCCGAGCACCCGGGGCCATCCCCGCCAGGTCGCCTCCGCCATCGATCTCGTGCTCGAGGCGGCCCAGCCGGTCATCTACGCCGGCGGCGGCATCATCCGCGCCGGCGCCGCCGACGAGCTGCGGCGCTTCGCCGAGGCCGCCAACCTGCCGGTGGTGACAACGCTGATGGCCCGCGGCGCCATCCCCGACTCGCATCCGCTGGCGCTCGGCATGCCGGGGATGCACGGCAACTACACCGCAGTGACCGCGCTGCAGCAGTCCGACCTGCTGGTGACGATCGGGGCCCGCTTCGACGACCGGGTCACGGGTGACGTCGCGAGCTTCGCCCCCCGCGCCAAGGTCATCCACGTCGACGTCGACCCGGCCGAGATCGGCAAGGTGCGCACCCCCGACGTTCCCATCGTCGGCGACGCCGCCGCCGTGCTCGAGCAGCTCTCCGCCGAGCTGAGCGGGCGGATCGGGGACGGCCCGCCACCCGACCGGGCGGCATGGCTCGCCACCCTCGCAGGTTGGCAGGAGGCCCACCCCCTCCACTACGACCAGGATCCCGATGGACCGATCCAGCAGCAGTTCGTCATCGAGGAGCTGCACCGCCTCACCGGCGGGGACGCCATCGTCGTCGCCGGCGTCGGCCAGCACCAGATGTGGGCATCGCAGTACTGGGGGTTCGAGCGCCCCAACACGTGGATCAACTCGGGCGGTCTCGGCACGATGGGATACGCGGTTCCCGCCGCGGTCGGCGCCAAGGCCGGGGCCCCCGACGAGACCGTGTTCGCCATCGACGGCGACGGCTGCTTCCAGATGACGATGCAGGAGCTGATCACGGCCTCCACCGAGCACATCCCGGTGAAGATCGCGGTGATGAACAACGGCTGGCTCGGCATGGTCAAGCAGTGGCAGCGGCTCTTCTACGACGAGCGGTACAGCGCCACCGAGCTCGGGAGCGACATCCCCGACTACGTCAAGCTGGCGGAGGCGATGGGGTGCGTCGGGCTGCGGGCCGACCATCCCGACGAGGTCGCCCCCACCTTGGAGAAGGCGCTTGCCATCAACGACCGCCCGGTGGTCGTCGAGTTCCGCTGCGACCCGGACGCCATGGTGTTCCCCATGGTCCCCGCCGGCGGATCGAACGACGATATCGCCCTCGGCCCGGAGGATCTGACATGAACCACGTCATCAGCGTGCTGGTCGAGAACAAGCCGGGCGTGCTCGCCCGCGTGGCGTCGATGTTCGCCCGCCGCGGCTTCAACATCCACTCCCTTGCGGTGAGCCCCACCACCGATCCGCTCTTCTCCCGGATCACGATGGTGATCGACGGCCCCGACATGGAGCAGATCATCAAGCAGCTCTACAAGCTGGTGCACACGGTGAAGGTCACCGAGATGGTCCCCGGCGAGATGGTGCAGCGCGAGGTCATGTTGCTGCGGGTCAACGCCGACCGCACCCAGCGGGGCGAGGTGCTCGACGCCGCCGGCATCTTCGAGGCGAAGACGGTCGATGTCGGCGCCGCCAGCATCACTTTCGAGGTGAGCGGCGACCCGGACCGGCTCGCCGACTTCCTGGAGCTGATGAAGCCCTACGGCATCGTCGATCTCGCCAAATCGGGCCGGATCGCCCTCGGGCGGGACGCCAAGTCCAAGAACGGAGCCAAGACCGCCCTGAGATCGGCTTGAATGCGGACGACGCCTCCGAGGAGCACACCGGCATGACCAGCACCATGTACTACGAGAAGGACGCCAACCCGGCGATCATCGCCAACCGCAAGGTGGCGGTGCTCGGCTACGGCAGCCAGGGGCACGCCCACGCCCTCAACCTCAAAGACTCGGGAGTCGACGTCATCGTCGGCCTGCGCGACGACAGCCGGCGCCGGGCGGCGGCATCCAACGCCGGCCTCAAGGTGGTCGCCCCCGACGAGGCGGCCGACTGGGCCGACGTCATCATGGTGCTCGTCCCCGACCAGCATCAGAAGCCGCTGTACGAGTCGGCGATCGCCCCCAACCTGCAGGCGGGGGACGCCCTCTTCTTCGCCCACGGCTTCAACGTCCACTTCGGGTACATCGCGCCCCCGCCCGACATCGATGTCGCGATGGTGGCGCCCAAGAGCCCGGGCCACCTCGTCCGTCGCCAGTTCCAGGAGGGCAGCGGCGTGCCGGCGCTGCTCGCGGTCCAGCAGGACGCCACCGGTGGCGCCAAGGCCCTCGCCCTGTCGTACGCCCACGGCATCGGCGCCACCCGGGCCGGCGTGATCGAGACCACGTTCCGTGATGAGACCGAGACCGACCTCTTCGGCGAGCAGGTCATCCTCTGCGGCGGCGTCGACGCCCTGATCCGGGCCGCCTTCGAAACCCTCACCGGCGCCGGCTACCCCGACGAGATGGCGTACTTCGAGGTGCTCCACGAACTCAAGCTCATCGTGGACCTCCTGTTCGAGGGAGGCCTGTCGTGGATGCGCTACTCGGTGTCCGACACCGCCGAGTACGGCGACATCACCCGCGGGCCCCGCATCGTCACCGACGAGACCCGGGCCGAGATGCGCCGCATCCTCGACGAGATCCAATCGGGTACGTTCGCCCGGGAGTGGATGGCCGAGAACGACGCCGGGACCCCGCACCTGCTGGAGGCCAGGGCCGCCCTGGCCGATCACCCGGTCGAGGTCGTCGGTCGTAGACTGCGCGCCATGATGCCGTTCCTTGTCGAGCGCAGCCCCGAGGACGAAGCGTGACCCGCCGGCCCACCACCGGCGCCGCCCGCCTGCTCCTTACCTAGCCGGGCGAGCCGTCGCGGCTCGACCGGCACCACCTCTTCCCCCTCTTCCGTCACGTCCACAAGGAGCACCCCGCCATGTCCAACGACCGCCTCATCATCTTCGACACCACCCTGCGCGACGGGGAACAGGCCCCCGGCATCGCCCTGTCGCCCGACGAGAAGGTGGCCATCGCCCACCAGCTGGCCCGACTGCGCGTCGACGTGATCGAAGCCGGCTTCGCCGCCTCCTCCCCCGGTGATTTCGAGGCCGTCTCCCGCATCGCCGCCGAGGTACGGGGCCCGGTCATCGCCAGCCTGGCCCGCACTCTCCCCGACGACATCGACCGGGCGGCCGACGCGGTCGCCGCCGCCGAGCGGAAACGGATCCACGTCTTCATCTCCACCTCACCGATCCAGCGCGAGACGATGCTGCGGATGTCCGAAGACGACGTCCTCAACGCCATCACCGAAGGGGTGAAGCGGGCGCGCCGCTACGCCGACGACGTCGAGTTCTCGCCCCAGGACGCCACCCGCACCCACCCCGACTTCGTCATCGAGACGTGCCGGCGGGCGGTCGAGGCCGGCGCCACCACCATCAACATCCCCGACACGGTCGGGTATGCGGTGCCGGCCGACTTCGTGGCGCTGATGGAACGGGTCTACGCGGAAGTACGGGGCGGCAACGACGACGTCATCATCTCGACCCACTGTCACAACGACCTCGGGCTGGCCGTCGCCAACTCGCTGTCGGCGATCCGGGCCGGCGCCCGCCAGATCGAAGGTGCCGTCAACGGCATCGGGGAACGGGCCGGCAACACCTCGACCGAGGAGATCATCATGGCGGTGAACACCCGCCAGGACTACTTCGGGGTCGAGATCGGCGCCGACACCACCCAGATCTTCGAGACGTCACGGCTGGTGTCACGACTCACCGGCTACCCGATCCAGTACAACAAGGCGGTCGTGGGGCGCAACGCCTTCGCCCACGAATCGGGCATCCACCAGCACGGGGTGCTCCGCAACCGCGAGACGTACGAGATCATGGACGCCGACTCCGTCGGGCAGCGCAGCTCGCTGGTGCTGGGGAAGCACTCGGGGAGGGCCGCCTTCATCGACGCCCTCGGCCACCTCGGCGTCACGCTGGACGACGAGGAGCTGGCCCGGTCCTTCGCCCGCTTCAAGCAACTCGCCGACCGCAAGGGCGAGATCTCCGAGGAGGGCCTGCGGGCCATCGTCGACGCCGAGACCGGCGGCGGCGCCGACCTCATGGAGCTGGTGGGGATCCACGTCTCCGGCGGCAACATGGAGGTTCCGGTGGCGGCCGTCACCCTCCGCCAGGGCGGGGAGGAGCGGCGCACCAGAGCCGAAGGCGACGGGATGGTCAACGCCGCCTTCGTCGCCATCCAGGAGGCATTCGGGATCGACGCCACGCTGCTCGACTACCGGGTGAGCCCGCTCACGTCGGGGGCCGACGCCATGGCGGAGGTCAACGTCATCGTCCAGGTCGGCTCGTCCACGTTCTCCGGGCGCGGTGTCTCCACCGACGTGGTGGAGGGATCGGCCCAGGCCATCGTGGCGGCACTCAACAAGGTGCTGGTCCGCCGCGCCGGCGCCGTCGCCGAGGGCAGCTGACGATGGGAGCGCTGCTGGAGGCGTCGATCGCACTCTTGCCCGGCGACGGGATCGGGCCCGAGATCGTCGCCGAGGCCCGCAAGGTGCTGGAGGCGG
>JASFUV010000079.1:0-6021 GCA_050050155.1 Acidimicrobiia bacterium
GGAGCCCACCTCGCATCCGCTCCCGATGACGAACGCCTTCCGCGACGACGAGGTGACCCCCTCGTTGGATCGAGACACGGTGCTGTCGCAGGCCCCCGACACGGAAGGGCCGTACTTCCGGGTGCCCCGCATCCTGGAGGAATCGTGAGCGACCTCGCCGACTTCACGATCGCGCAGGCAGCTGCGGCGCTGCGCCGCGGTGAGGTGACCGCGGCGGAGCTGACCGAGGCGGTGCTGCGCCGGGCCGCGGTGACCGAGGCGCAGCTCCACGCCTACCTGACCCTCGACCAGTCCGGGGCGCGCCGAGCCGCGGCCGACGCCGACGCCGATTTCGCCGCCGGGAGGGACAAGGGGCCGCTCCACGGCATCCCGCTGGCCCTCAAGGACAACATGTGCACCGTGGGGATGGAGACGACGGCCGGCTCCAAGATCCTCTCCGGGTATGTCCCGCCCTACGACGCCACCATCGTCACCCGGCTCCGGGCCGGCGGGGCGGTGATCCTGGGCAAGACCAACCTCGACGAGTTCGCCATGGGGTCATCCACCGAGAACTCGGCCTACGGCGCGAGCCGCAACCCGTGGGACCCCGACACGGTGCCCGGAGGGTCCTCCGGCGGTGCCGCCGCCGCGGTGGCGGCCGGCTCCGCGTTCGGCGCCTACGGCTCCGACACCGGAGGCTCGATCCGCCAGCCCGCCTCACTGTGCGGCATCGTCGGCATGAAGCCCACCTACGGGCTGGTGAGCCGCTACGGCCTCATCGCCTTCGCCTCGTCCCTCGATCAGATCGGCCCGCTGAGCCGCACCGTCGAGGATGCCGCCCTGCTGCTCGAAGCGGTCGCCGGGTTCGACATCCACGACGCCACCAGTTACCGGGGCGAGGTGCCTGCCATCTCCGGGGCGCTCACCGCCGGCGTGAAGGGGATGCGTGTCGGCGTGGTCGCGGAGCTGTCGGGGGACGGGATCGATCCGCAGGTGGTGGCCGCCATGACGGCCACCCTCGACGCCCTCTCCGACGCCGGGGCCGAGGTGGTGGAGCTGTCGATGCCGGCCACCGAATACGCCCTCTCCGCCTACTACCTGATCGCTCCCGCCGAGTGCTCCGCCAACCTCGCCCGCTTCGACGGGGTCCGCTACGGGCTGCGGGTGCCCGGCGACACCGTCGAGGAGATGATGGCCGCCACCCGGGCGGAGGGGTTCGGGCCGGAGGTCATCCGCCGGGTCCTGCTCGGCACCTACTCGCTGTCGGCCGGCTACTACGACGCCTTCTACGGGCAGGCGCAGAAGGTGCGCACCCTGGTGCTCGACGACTTCCGCCGCGCCTACGAGCAGGCCGACGTGCTGGTGTCGCCGACCAGTCCGACCACGGCGTTTCCGATCGGGGCCAAGGCCGCCGATCCGATCGCCATGTACTACTCGGACGTCTGCACCATCGCCCTCAACCTGTCGGGCCATCCCGGCATGTCGGTGCCGGTGGGGCTCGACGACGCCGGCCTCCCGATCGGGTTCCAGGTCATGGCGCCCGCCCTCGGGGAGGAGACCCTGTTCCGGGTCGGGGCCGAGGTGGAGCGGCTGGCAGGGTTCACGGCCCGTGCCCGCCTCGCCTCGTCGGAGGTGACCGAGCCGTGACCGACTACGAGGCCGTCATCGGGATCGAGACCCACGTGGAGTTGCAGACCGCCTCGAAGATGTTCTGTGGCTGCCCGGTGTCGTTCGGAGACGAGCCCAACAGCACCTGCTGTCCGGTGTGCCTGGCGTTGCCGGGGGCGCTCCCGGTCCCGAACGAGGCCGCCATCGAGGGGATTCTCCGCATCGGCGCCGCCCTGGAGTGTGAGCTGGTGGAGCACTCCCTGTTCCACCGCAAGAACTACTTCTACCCGGACCTGCCGAAGAACTACCAGATCTCCCAGTACGACGTCCCCCTCTGCATCGACGGCCGCCTCGCGCTCGACGTCGACGGCGAGGAGGTCGCGATCGGCATCACCCGGGTCCACATGGAGGAGGACACCGGCAAGAGCGTCCACGTCGGGGAGGGAGGCAGGATCCACGGCGCCGAGTACTCCCTGGTCGACTTCAACCGCTCCGGGGTGCCGCTGGTGGAGATCGTCTCCGAGCCGGACATCCGCAGCGCCGACCAGGCCCGCGCCTACGGGGCGGAGCTGCAGCTCCTGGTGCGGTCCCTCGGGGTCTCCGACGCTCGCCTGGAGGAAGGCAGCATGCGGTTCGACGCCAACATCTCGGTGCGGCCGGTGGGCCAGGAGGAGTTCGGCACCCGCGCCGAGGTGAAGAACATGAACTCGCTGCGGTCCCTCCAGCGCGCCGTCGCCTACGAGATCGAACGCCAGATCGAACTGGTCGAAGCGGGCGGCACCGTCGTCCAGGAGACCCGCCACTGGGACGAGGAGGCCGGCGCCACCTCCGGGATGCGCTCCAAGGAGGAGTCCGAGGACTACCGCTACTTCCAGGAGCCGGACCTGGTCCCCCTCGAGGTCGACGACGCGTGGCGGCTACGGGTCGAGGCGTCCTTGCCGGAGCTCCCGGCCCAGCAGCGGGCCCGCTACGCCGCGATGGGGCTCGACGCCAAGACGGCGTCGATGCTGGGCGGCGACGCCGACCTGGGTGATTTGTTCGACGCGGCCACCGCCGCCGGGGCCGACCCGCGCGTGGTGGGGAACTGGCTTACCGGCGACGTCGTCGCGTTGCTGCGCCGCGAGTCGCTCGATCTCGCCGCCACCGCCCTCACCGCTCCGCACCTGACCGAGCTGAGCGCCATGGTGGCCGGCGGTGACCTGTCGGCCACCGCCGCCAAGGAGGTGCTGGAACGGGTCATCGCCGGGGAGGGCACCCCGGCGGAGGTGGCGAAGGACCGGGACCTGATCCAGATCAGCGACGTGGCCGCCATCGAGGCGGCGGTCGACGGCGTTCTCGCCGGCAACGCCGAGGAGCTGCAACGGATGCGGGACGGCGACATGAAGCCCCTCGGGTTCCTGGTCGGGCAGGTGATGCGCGCCACCGGCGGCAAGGCCGATCCTCGCCTCGTCTCCGATCTGTTGCGGCGGAAGGCCGGGGGCTGAGCGTGACCGGGGTCGTCGTCCGCGACGGCCGCCTGCTGGAGGGCGTGGCCCCTTCGGCGGTGTGGGCGCTGGTGGCGAACCCGTCCCGGGTGGGGGAGTGGGCCGGGCGCCGCGCCGTCGGCTACATGGGGACCGAGCTGCCGTCGGTCGGTCAGGTGGTATTCGTGGCGGGCCGTCTCGTGCCCGACCGCCGGGCCCGCCGGGTCGAGATCCTCGCATGGGAGGCGGGGCATCGATACCAATGCGGCCTGCCGGATCGACGCCTCTCCACGGAGCGCCGCTTCGACGTCGTCGTCTCCGCCGAAGTGGAACCGGGCGCCGCCGCCGCCCGCATCCAGTTGACCTTGCGGGCCGTGGTCGTCTCCTGGATTGCGAACCCGTGGCGTGCCGTAGCGGCCCGGCGCCTGGCGAAGATGCTGGACCGGGTGGAACGGGCGTTGCGTCAGTGACGGCGGTGCTCTTCGACTTCGACGGCGTCATCGCCGACACCGAGCCACTGTCGTGGGCGGCGTGGCGGGAAGTGATGGCGGCTTCGGGGTACCAGATCGTCGCCGAGGACGTCGCCGCCTGTACCGGCACCAACAGCCGGGACACGTACGCCCACTTCTCGGCCAAGGTCAGGCTCCCGCCGTTCCGGGAGGTGGTCGAGGCGGTCGACGAGCTGCGGCACCGCAGTTACGAGACGGACCTGTTCGCCTATCCCGACGCCGTCGCCACGATCGGGGAGCTGTCGATGGTGGGGGTGCCGATGGCGGTGGCGACGTCGTCGAGCCGCCGCAACCTGGACCGCAAGCTCGAGGTGCTGGAACTGGCGGGCTTCTTCGCCGCCACCGTCGCCGGGGACGAGGTGCCGCGGGGCAAGCCCGCCCCCGACCTGTACGCCGCCGCGGTGGAGGCGGTCGGGGCCCGGGCCAGAGACTGCCTCGCCGTTGAGGACTCCGAGATCGGGGCCGACGCCGCCAGCGCCGCCGGGGTGCCGGTGATGGTGGTGGATCGGGGTCTGGTGACGGTGACCCGCTACCCGGTGGTGCCCCGCATCGAGGCCGACCTGGTGCTGCGCCTCCTCGGACTGACCTGACCGGCCGGGGTCACTGCTGCCAGGGAGGCTTGGCCGGCACCGCGCAGGCGTCGGCGAGCGGTTCGAGGTCGAGGGCCGCGATCGCCTCGTCCGGCGGCAGCGTCGTCACGATCTGCGCCGCGTCGCGGATCACCGGCAGGTCGGGGGTGTTGTAGCCGTCGGAGGTGCGGGGCCCGGTGAAGCGGGGTGGCACCAGCGGCAGCGCCACCATGTTCTCGGTGTCCATCGTGGCGAGCAGGTCGACCAGGTCGGGGAGGCGCTCCAGCGGGATGTCGGTGGAGACGTTGTCCTTGATGGCCTGTGCCAGGGTCGGGAAGGAGCGGATCAGGTCGGCGGGTGACGCCTGGTCGGCGACGGCCTGGAGGACGCAGCGTTGCCGTCCCATCCGGTCGTAGTCGTCGGTGGCGTGGCGGGAGCGGGCGTAGGCGAGGGCGAGGTGGCCGTCCATGTGGTACTCGCCGGGGGCGATGTCGAGCACGCCGAGGGTGCCGTCCTCGTCAGGGTATTCGGCGTCGTAGATGCGCTCGGTGACGGTGATGTCGACGCCGCCGAGGGCGTCGATCACCGAGATGAAGCCGTCGAGGTTGACGAGGGCGTAGTAGTGGATGTCGAGCTCGAGCATCTCCCCGATGGCCATCTTGAGTGCCTCGGCGCCCGGAGGACCGGCACCGGGGAAGCGGTCGGGGTGTTCCTCGCCGTACTTCCACAGCTCGTTGATGATCGGCGGGAAGCAGTCGCAGGACCAGATGTCGAGGCCGTCGGGGAGCGGCACCCGGGCCATGTTGCGGGGAACCGCGATGAGGGCGGTGTCGCCGCTGGCGGGGTCGATGGAGGCGACGATGATCGTGTCGGTGCGCACCCCGGTGCGACCGATCCCGGCGTCGCCGCCGAGGAGGAGCACGTTGAGGCGCTCCCTGCCGTCCCACAGCCGCGGCGGGGGGAGGGTGGTGGTCGTGGTGGTGGTCGTCGTGGTGCCGGCCGGTTCCTGCCCGTTCGTCGTGGTGGTGGTCGTCGTGGTCGGGGGCGGCAGGGTGGTGGAGGGGGCGAACACGGTGGTGATGAGGTCGTACTGCACGACGTCGTAGTAGCCGGCCACGATGTGGGGGACCGCCAGGGCGGCTGCCGTCGTCAGTCCCAGCAGCACCGCGGTGGCGATGCCGAGCGAGCCGCGGGGTCCCCGCTCGATCGGCGCCGCCGAGAAGTAGGCGTCGACCGAGGCGTAGACCCGGAACAGCAGCAGGGCGAAGTCACCGAACAGCAGCCATTGGAGGGCCCGTGGCTGGACCGACCAGCGCAGCAGGGTGTGGCGTTCGGCCAGCAGCATCCACCCGACCACCGCAGCGACGACCACGGTGACGCCGACGAGGGCCCAGCCTTTGCGGCGCTCCCCGGCGAGGAGCTGCCCGGAGCCCGGGACGACGGCGGAGGCGAGGGCCGCGACGATGCCACGGCCAGGGCGGTGCGGGGTGGCGCGAACCATCCGGAAAGCTTAGGAGGCGGCCGGACTTGGGCAGGGACGCCGGCCCGATTCCGCCGGCGCCGAGGAATGGCGCATGCTCGTACGACGATTTACCTCTGGGCCGTCCCGGTGAGAAGATGCCGCCCACACCGGATTCGGAGGTTGGGGTGACACAGCCGAGAGTGGTCGTAGCCGAACAGATCGCCGACGCCGCGCTGGCGGTGCTGCGGGAGTCGTGTGAGGTGGACGACGCCTCGGACGCCTCCCGGGAGGAGCTGAAGGGTCGCCTCGCCGAGGCCGACGCCATCGTGGTGCGCTCCGCCACCCAGGTCGACGCCGACCTGATGGGCGCCGCCCCCAAGCTGCGGGTGATCGGCCGGGCCGGGATCGGGGTCGACAACATCGACCTCTCC
>JASFUV010000080.1:0-6017 GCA_050050155.1 Acidimicrobiia bacterium
GCCCGGGGACACCCACCCCACCCCGCCGCTGTACCAGCCGCGGTCGATCCCCTCCACCTTGTCGATGAACGCTCGCGCCTCGGCACGCGGTGTCCCGCCGACCGCCGGGGTCGGGTGCAAGGTCGCGAGGAGCCGGAAGGGCCCGATGCCCTCGCGGAGCGCACCGTCGATCTCGGTGGAGAGATGCTGCACGGTGGCCATGCGGCGCAGGGACGGGACGGGGGGCACCTCGAGCGACCGGGTCAGCGGGGCGAGCCTGCCGACGACGTCGTCGACGACGAAGGCGTGTTCCTCGCGATCCTTCTCGCTGGCGAGGAGCGCTTCGCCGACGGCCCGGTCGTCCTCCTCGCCCTCGCCGCGGCGGGCCGATCCGGCCAGCGGGTTGACCCGGACCCGATCCCCCCGCTTGGAGAGGAGCAACTCCGGGCTGGCGCCGACGAACACGGAGCCGCCCACCTGGAACCCGAACGAGTAGCACTGCGGATGCGATGCCCGCAGGTGATGCACGAGCTCGAAGGGGTCGGCGGCGCTCTCGGAGCGCACGATGACCGACCGGCTCAGCACCACCTTGCGTAGCGACCCTTCCCCGATGGCGGCGACCGCCTCGGCCACCTCCTCCCGCCAGTGGGATGTCGACGGGTGCGACGCAACCGAATGATCGCCGGGATCGGGGGGCAACGGCACGCCCCGCGGCTGCAGGCCGGCGAGGGCGCCGAGGACCACCTCGGGGTCTGCCCCCGGCGGGACCACCACGGTGAGCCGGGTGTCGTCCCCACGCCGCTCCACGCCGACCTCGGGGATGGTCAGGTCGGCGGCCCCGAAGCCATCCCACTCCTCCTGATGGGGACCGTCCGGGGAGAACGAGAAGCCGAGGAAGCACCGCACCGGGACCCCGAGGTCGGGAAGGGAGGCGACGGCGGCGTCGAGCCGGGCGAACCGCTCCGACCCGGCCGCGCCTGCCCGCCATGCGGCGCCGAGGCCGGCGATCTCGGCCCCGTCGGGACTGCTGAAGTAGTTGGCGACCCGGAACAGGGAGGACCCGGAGCGCACCAGCTCGAGCGGCGCCACCCTGGTCGGGAGCGACGCCGCGGCGTAGCCGCCGGACGGACGCGCCAGCGCGTCCCGCAGTCGTTCGATCTCGAAATGGGGGAAGAGCACGAGCAGGGATCCTACCGGGGCGACCCCGTCTCGGGGACGGCATCGGAGGCCAGGAATCGCGCCGCCTCCGCCGCCACCAGATCGGGGCGCTCCATCCACACGAAGTGGGATGTGCCGGGCAGCACCACGGAGGAGGCCGACGGCATCCGGCCCGCCATGGCGGCGAGGAACGACTTGGGATGGCTCGCCGACTGCGCCCCGGCGACGAGGAGCACGGGCGGGGCCACCTCAACGAGGCGATCCCATGCGCGGTGTTGCGTCGCCCCGATGTAGCTGGCGGCCTCGGCGTCCGGACTGCACTTCAGGGCCCAGCCGTCACCGTCCCGGCGCAGCCCACCGTCGAGGTAGGCGTCGAAGGCGCGGGGATCCCACGCCGCGAAGGTCGGGTGACGCTCCCAGCGGCGCCGTGCCGCCGCCCGGTCCGGGAACGTGGCGGTTCGCCTGCGGGCCGCCACGCTCATCGGATTGTCCGGGAAGGTCCCGTACGGCGGGGGGAGCACGATCGGCTCCACCAGCACCATGGCGCGAAACGTGCCGGGGGCGAGCAGTTCGGCGAGGAGCAGCAGCGCGCCCCCCGAGGAGTGTCCGATGCCGATCACGCCGCGGCGTTCCCGCAGCACCGCAAGCACGTCCCGCCCCGAGTCCCACCAGTCGTAGGGCGGGGGCGGCGCCGCCGAGTCGCCGTGGGCGCGCTGATCGAGCGCGACGGCGCGGAACGCCGGAAGGCGGAGGGAGAGCTCGTCGACGACGGGGGCGGCCACCTCTTTGCAGAACCCGGTGGCGTGCACCAGGACCAGATCCGGCCCGCCGTCGCCGTGGGTCCAGGACGCGGTGGCGATCTCCACCCCGTCGCCGCCGGCGACGCGACCCGATTCCGGCGGGTTCACGCCGAGCTGTCGTCGTAGCGCCAGGTGAGCTGGTTGTCGACGCGGACGACACCGTCGAGGCGCCGGGCCAGTTCCTCCAGCAGGTTCGCCTCGTTCCGGGTCCCGATCTGTCCCTCGAATCGCACGACGCCGTTGCCGACCGTCACCGTGATGTCGTCGGGATCGATGAACAGCACCCGGCGCAGCACGTCTTCGCGGATCTCGTCTTCGATCACGTCGTCGGGCCGGGTGAACACCGCCACCACATCCAGCCGCGAGATGATGCCGAGGAGCTTCCCGTCGTCGCTCACGACGGGGAGACGGTTGATGTCGTGGACCACCATGGTGCGAGCCGCATCTCCGATGCGTTGATCGGACCCGATCGTCACCACGTTCTGGTTCATGACCTGGCCCACCGTCTCGACGGGGGTGGGGACGTCGGCTTCTTCCCGGGCGACCTCGAGCCGGAGGAAATCGGCTTCGGTGATGATCCCGACGACGAGGTCCTCCTCGTCGCACACCGGGAGCCCGCTCACCCGGTTGCGGAACATCAGACGCGCCGCGTCCTTGATCGCCGTCTCCGGCGACACGGTGATCACATCGGTGGTCATCAAGTCGACTACACGCATCGAACCCCTTCCGCGTTCGTCCCCATTCTTGCAGTCACAGCTCCGAGGGAACGTCGCGTCGCGACGGAACCCACGGCCCCCCGACCCGGCGGACCCTCATCCGGGCGTCGACGACGGTGACGCCCTCGCCCGGGCGCCGCACCTTCACCGGGTTGAGGTCCATCTCCACCACCTCGGGGAGCGCCTCGGCGAGGGCCGAGACGCGCAGCAGGGCGTCCTGCAGGGCCTCGAGGTCGCCGGGGTCGCCACCCCGGTAGCCGCGCAGCAGCGGCGCCGACTTCACTTCGCCGATCATCTCGGCGGCGTCGACGTCGGTGAGCGGGGGGAGACGGAACGCCACGTCGTTGAGCAATTCGACGTAGATGCCGCCGAGGCCGAAGACGACGAGGGGCCCGAAGGTGGGATCCTCGGTCATCCCGATGAGGACCTCGTGGCCCCCCGGGACCTGCTCTTGCACCAGGACGCCTTCGGGGTCGGCTACCGCAGCCCGCACGGTGCGGTACCCCTCCCGCACCTGGGCTTCACCACGGCGATCGAGCGCAACGCCGCCGATGTCGGACTTGTGAACTGCCGATTCCGCAACGACCTTCAGCACGGCCGGACCGTCGAATGCGGCTGCCGCCGCAACCGCCGCATCCTCGTCGTGCACGACCTCGCCGTGGGGCATGGTGAGGGAGAACGCGGCAAGCACCGCCGCGACCTCGTCGGCTTCGAGCCATCCGGGCCCCTCCCCGATCCGGGAGAGGGCACGCTCCACGACGGCGCGGGCGGCGCCCTCGTCGATCCCGTCCAGGGCGGGGATGGTCCCCTCGTCGCGGGCCTGCCACTCGGCGAACTCGACAGCCTTGGCCAGCGCCCAGGCGGCCTGCTCGGGGAACGGGTAGGTGGGGATGCGGTGTTCGGCGTCGCCGATCGGCTCATGGGCGCCGAGGGCGCTCATGTACACCAACAGGAACGGTTTCTCGCCGTGATGGGCGAGGGCCGCGTCCCGGATGGCGGCCACCGTCTCGCCGGCGCCGAGGGGGGAGGCCGGGATGAAGATGGCCACGATGGCGTCGACCTCGTCGGTGGCGAACAGCTCCTCGACGCATGCGGCGTACTGGGGCGGGCCGGCGGAGGCGATCATGTCGACCGGGTTGCTGACCCCGGCGTCCGGCGACAGCACGATCCGGAGCCGGTCCCTGAGTGCCTCGGTGAACTCGACGACATCCAGCCGCTGGGCGGAGAGGGCATCGGCGGCGAGGATCCCGGGCCCGCCGGCGTTGGTGACGATGCCGACCCGGCGGCCCGCGGGGAGAGGCTGGTTGGCGAGCAGGGCGGTGACGTCGAAGAGGGACTCGAGCGTGTCGGTACGGACCACCCCAGCCTGACGGAACAGCGAATCGACCGCGACGTCGAGGCTGGCCAGCGACCCGGTGTGACTGGCGGCGGCCCGGGCGCCGGCGCTGGAACGGCCCGATTTCACCGCCACGATCGGCTTCTTCTTCCCGATGCGGCGGGCGGCCCTGGCGAACCGGCGTGGGTTCCCGAACGACTCGAGGTAGAGGAGGATGACGTCGGTGGACGGATCGTCCTCCCAGTAGAGCAACAGGTCGTCGCCGGAGACGTCGGGTTTGTTGCCGACCGACACGAAGCTCGAGATCCCGATGTTGAGCTGCGCCGCGTAGTCGAGGATGGCGACGCCGAGAGCGCCGCTCTGGCTCGACATCGCCACGTTGCCGGGGGGCGGCACGTGGGGTCCGAACTGACCGTCGAGCCGCACCGCCGGATCGGTGTTGAGCACCCCCATGCAGTTGGGGCCGACCATGCGCATCCCGGCGGAGCGCACCACCTCGAGTAGTTCCTGTTCCCGTGCCTTGCCGGCCGGCCCGGTCTCGCTGAACCCTGCGCTGATGATGACGAGGCCCTTGACGCCCTTCTCGGCGCATTCCTTGACCGCAGGGATGACCGCAGGGGCCGGCACCACGATGAACGCGAGGTCGACGTGCTCGGGGATGTCGAGGATGGAGCGGTAGGTCTTGACGGAGCGGACCACACCGGCGCGGGGGTTGACCGGGAACACCGGCCCGGTGTAGTCGCCGTTGAGGATGTTCTTGAAGAGGCGGCCCCCGATGGACTGCGGGTCGCGGCTGGCGCCGATCACCGCCACCGAGCTGGGGTAGAAGATCGGCATGAGCGAGGCGGCCACCGCCCGCTTCTCGTCCTCCTGTTCGGCGGCGATCGTGGCGGCGGATCCACCGGTGGGGAATTGCACCGTGTAGACGCCCTCGTCGAGCTCCCGCCGCAGCGTGAATCCTGCGTTCCGGAACACCCGGATCATGACGTGGTTGTCGGCGAGCACCCGGGCCTGGAAGGCGGTGATGCCCTGGTCGCGGGCGTAGGAGGCGAGGAGCTGGAGGAGGCGCCGTGCGATGCCCTTGCCCTGCTGGGCGTCGATGACGGCGAAGGCGATCTCGGCCGTTGCGGGGGTGTCCTCGATCCGGTGATACCGTCCGACGCCGACGATGGCGCCGCCGCGTTCGGCGACGAACGCCATCCGGTCCCGGTAGTCGAGACGGGTGAAGGTCTCGATCTCCGCCGGGGTGAGGTGGTCCTTCACCTTGAAGAACCGGTGGTAGACGCTCTGGCGGGACATCTGGCCGAGCATGTCCTGGAGGCCGTCACCGTCGTCGGGACGGATCGGCCGGATCCGAATGGTGCTCCCGTCCCGCAGGACGACGTCGAAGATGCCTTCGGCCGGGTAGGAATCGGGAACACCGTCGGGGAGGGGACCGGTCATCGGGCGGATTGTACGTCTCGCCCCCTGCCGCGTCGCGGCATGGTGCCGGGCCCGGGACCGCCGTCGCGCCGGCCCGCATCTCCTTAGGATCTTGTTATCAACTCCCCGACACGGCGCTAACCCGCCTGGTGGGATGATGATCGAGCTACGCCACACACGTAGGCAAACCGATTGACGGGATGGACGCCCCCTCATCTGCCCATCCATCCTGTGACGTGAAGGGACCCGCAGCCGCGGGTCTCTTCACGTTCTAGGCAACGGGCACGTCGGCCCCGAGCACGACCTCGACCCTGGCGCCTCCCTCGCGGCGGTTGGTGACGCTCAACCGGCCGCCGGTGCGCTCCGCGGCGCGGCGCACGATATCGAGCCCCAACCCGGTGGATCCGCCGGCGCTGGCGCCCCGCTCCAGCACCGATTGGTCGGGGAACCCCGGGCCGTCGTCCTCCACGACCAGGCGGGAGAACCCACGCTCCGCCGGTTCGGCGCGGATGGTGTAGGCGGTCTCCGGCGGGGTGTGGGCGAAGACGTTCTCGATCAGCGTGTCGAGCATCGCCCCGAGGTCGCGCGGGTGCATCGCCACCGAGA
>JASFUV010000081.1:0-6017 GCA_050050155.1 Acidimicrobiia bacterium
CTCCCGCTCCGCCTGACGGTCGAGGTGGGCGACGCTGGTGGCGCCGATCCCCCGCTTCGGCATGTTCACGATGCGCTTCACCGCCACCACGTCGTCGGGATTGACCACGGCCCGCAGGTAGGCGAGCACGTCCTTGACCTCGCGCCGGTCGTAGTACTTGAGGCCGCCCACCACCTGGTACGGCACGGCGTACTTGACCAGCATCTCCTCGATGACCCGGCTCTGGGCGTTGGTGCGGTAGAACACGGCGACGTCGCTCAGGGAGCGTCCCCCCCGCTTCAACTCCCCCACCTGCTCGGCGACGAATGCGGCCTCGTCCTGCTCGTCCTCGGCCTCGTAGGTGACGACCGGTTCGCCCTCGTCGGCGTCGGTCCACAGCCGCTTCGGCTTGCGGAACTGGTTGTTGACGATGACGGCGTTGGCGGCGTCGAGGATCGTCTGGGCGGAACGGTAGTTCTGCTCCAGCAGCACGATGCGGGCGTCGGGGAAATCCTTCTCGAACTCATTGATGTTGCGGATGTCGGCGCCGCGGAAGGCGTAGATGGACTGGTCGCCGTCGCCGACAACGCACAGGTTGTGGTGACGTTCGGTGAGGAGGCGCACCAGCACGTACTGGGCGTGGTTGGTGTCCTGGTACTCGTCGACGAGGACGTAGCGGAACCGCTCCTGGTAATCGGCGAGCACCTCGGGGAAGGCCTGGAGCAGCTCTACGGTCACCATCAGCAGGTCGTCGAAGTCCATGGCGGAGGCTTCGACGAGGCGCTGCTGGTAGAGGCGGTACACGTCGGCGACCCGCTCGTGGTAGAAGCCGAGCTCGCGACTGGCGAACGTCTCGTAGTCGACCAGCTCGTTCTTGTTCTTCGAGATCGTGGCGTGGATACGGCGGGGCGGGAACCGCTTCGTGTCGAAGTCGAGGTCCCGGATGCACATCGTCACCAGCCGCAGCGAATCGGCCTGGTCGTAGATGGAGAAGGCGGAGCGGTACCCGAGGCGGTGGGCCTCCCTCCGCAGGATGCGCGAGCAGGCGCTGTGGAACGTCGACACCCACATGTTGTGGGCCACCGGACCGACCAGCGCCGCCACCCGGTCCTTCATCTCCTGGGCCGCCTTGTTGGTGAACGTGATGGCGAGGATGGCGTACGGCGACACGTCGCGGTCGCGGATGAGGTGGGCGATGCGACGGGTCAGCACCCGGGTCTTGCCGGACCCGGCGCCCGCCAGCACCAGCATCGGGCCGTCGACGGCGGCGACCGCCTCGCGCTGGGCGGGATTGAGGTTCTCGAGGAGGTCGGAATCCGGCATCGGGAAGCCGATTATACGAACCCGCGGCGGGTGAACTACACGGCGGTAAGTCGCGGCCGGAACGGCCGGCGGCGACTCAGAAGCCCGACAGGGCCGAGAGATTGGCCCGAGCCGCGGCGGTGACGGTCTCCTCGTAGGCGTAGGCGGCATCGACGATGGTCGCCACCGCGGATTCGATGGTGCGCATGGTGCGGATCACCGGATCGGGGAAGGCGCCGGCGCTGAAGGACGACAGCACCAGCATCCCGACCACCTCGCGGTGGACGAGCAGGGCGGTGGCGTAGATCGAGCCGAGACGGCGGGGCGGTTCGCTGTCGTCGACCTTGCCGTCGAGCAGGATCATGTCGAGCCCCCTGTCGTCGTCGGGACCGACCACGGCCCGCAGATGGCGGCTGGCGAGCCCGACCACCTCGTCGAGCTCGGCGTTGCTGACCTTGGCCTGGGCTGTGGCGTAGAGGCGACCCACCGACGAGATGGCGATCCCTGCGACGTCGAAGCTCACCAGGCGGCCGAGCTGCTCGATGATGGCCGCCACCGTCTCCTCGAACCGCAGCGACTTGGCGCCGATCTCGATAATCTCGTTGATGACGGTCGCCTCGAAGAGCTTGCGGTCCAGCATCTCGCAGACCCGGGTGAGCACATCGACCTCGCCCAGCGCGCGGGCGTCGTTGCCGTCACGGCTCAGCTCGGTGAGGGCGCTGGTGGCGAGGGTCTGCTCCACGACCTGGACGAGGCCTTCCCCGAGGGTGTCCTTGGTGAGGTAGCCGTCGGCGCCGGAGCGGTCCGCCCAATAGCGGTCCTCGGCGGCATCGCGGCCGGTGAGAATCAGCACCGGGATGTGGCTCATCACAGGGTCCTCTTTGATGAGGCGGCACACCACGTATCCGGTGAGGCGGGGCATGGAGAGGTCGAGCAGGACGAGGTCCGGCTGCTGCTCGTAGAACCGGGTGATGGCGTCGACGCCGTCCTCGGCCTCGACCACATCGAACCCGCCCTTCTCGAGGAGGCGATGCACGGCTCTGCGGAGCACGGCGCTGTCGTCGGCAACGAGGATCTTCATGACCCGACCGCCGCTCCCTTCTGGGCCGCGGCCGATTCGATGGTGGCGCGCAACGCATCGGCGAGGGCGCCCTCACGGAAGTCGGCCTTGTTGAAGAAGGCATCGACGCCTGCCGCGACGGCCCGTTCCTGGTCCTCGGGTGTGGCGACACCGGAGAGCATGATGATGGGCAGCCCCTCGTACTTCTCCCGCACCTGGTGGACCAGATCGACGCCGTCCTCGTTCGGCATGGAGAAGTCGACCACCAGGGCGTCGACCTCCTGTTCGGCGAGGACTTCGAGCGCCTCGGCGGCGCTGCCTGCGACGCTGGTGGTGAACCCGCTGGAGGCGAGCGCCCCGGAGACGACGGCGCGGGCGCCCTGCGAGTCGTCGACGACCAGCACCCTGGCGCCCGGGGTGAGCGGCTGCGGGACGTCCTGGGACCGCTGCACCAGCGACCCGGCGTCGAGCAGGAGCACCACGTCGCCGCCGCCGAGCAGGGCGGCGCCGGTGATGTGGGAGGGGCCGGCGAGCAGCGGGCCCAGTTCCTTGGCGGCGACCTCACGGACGCCGAGTACCCGCTGCACGCCGACGGCGGCGCACCCGATCCGGTGGGAGAGCCGCACGAACTTGGTCTCGGGGCGGGGGTCGGTGGCGCCGACCAGGTCGGCGAGGCTGACCACCCGGTGCTCCTGATCGTCGATGATGAGGCTGCGGCGGCCGCCGCCGCCGGTGGTGACCTTGGCGTCGGCAACCGGCACCACCTCGTCGATGGCGGCCTCCGGGATGCCCCACTTCATGTTGCCGGCGTCGACGATGAGGACCCGCTGCAGGTCCCGGGTGGTGGGTACGACGATGGTCACCGTGGTTCCGGTGTCGCTCGATTCGAGCCGGATCCGGCCGTAGAGCGACTCGACCGCCTCGGCGACGTTGCTGAGGCCGGAGCCGATCGAGCCCAGCTCGCTGTCGGGTGCGGTGGAGAACCCGGGGAAAAAGAGGATCGGCTGCAGCTTCTCGGGATCGCTGGGATCGGAGGTGTCGTAGTAGCCCTGCTCGACGGCGGCGAGTCGCACCGCAGGCCAGTTGATGCCGCCGCCGTCGTCTCTGACGACGATCTCGAGCTTGTGGTTCTTGATCGCCATCGTGAGCGACACCAGGGCGGTGGCGGGCTTGCCGAGGGCTTCCCGGTCGGCCGGCATCTCGACCCCGTGGTACACGGCGTTGACGATGAGCTGGCGGATCGGGTCGGCGACGATGTCGAGCACCTGGCGGTCGAGGGCGAGGTCCTCGTCGCCGACCACCTCGAAGCGGACTTCCTTGCCGAGCTTCTTGGAGAGGTACCGCACCAGCTGGGGCAGGGTGTTGGTCATCTCCTTGACCGGCACCGCGGCGAGCCCGAGGGCGTCGGCTTCCAGCTCCACGGCGGTGTCGGCGATCGTCTCGATGTCGCGGCGGACCCCGCCGACGTACTCCTCGGTGACGTCGTCGACGGTCGCGGCCCCGAGCCGCTTGGCGAGCGCCTGCAGCTCGATGCGCACCCCGGCGACGTAGTTGATGAGCCGGTAGAGGCGCCCGGCGCTCACCATCATGGTCTGCCCCGTTGCCCAGGACTCGAGGGCGCCGAGAAGGCCGCCGAGGTCGGGTCCGGTCACGGTGGCGCTGGTGGCCCAATCCTCCGCGTCTGCGGTGTCCAGGTCGATCTCGATGCCGGAGCCGTCGGCGGATGCGGCGGCGGGGGCCGCCTCCCGGTCGACACCGATCGGCATCTCCGGGGCACGGACGGCCTCGAAGGCGCCGGGGAGCGGCACGACGGTGGCACCCTCGCCGCCGTCCTCCGCGGCGGCGTCCTCGGAGGCGTCCTCGGAGACGCCCACATCATCAGAGGGCCCGGAGGCGCCGCCTGCCGAGCCCTCGGGAGCCGGTGGCGGCCCGGACGGGGTCGGCGGTGGCGGATTGGACCGGGTCGACGGTTCTGGCGGGGAGGGCGGTGCGGGAGGGGTGGGGTCGTCGTCACCGACGCCGCTGACCCGGTTGAGCTGGGCGATCGCCTCTACGAGCTCGGGGGTGCCGGTGTCGGGATCCGCCTTGGCGGCGGCGGGGAGGGTGTTGGCGAGGGCCTCGATGGCCCGTCCCAGATTGGGGTAGGGGTCGATGTCGCCGTGCTGGATGCCGCGCCACAGCTGCTCGATCAGCCAGCCGGCCCGGGAGATCGCCTCGTAGCCCATGACCCGGGAGGTGCCCTTGATGGTGTGGCCTTCCCGCAGCATGGTGCCGGAGAGCTCGGCGTCGACCTCTCCTCGTTGCATCGCCTGGCCGCCTTCGATCAGACGCGCTACACGTTCCTCGATCTCTTCGAGGAACATCTCCTGAAGCTCCGGATCAGCGCTCCAGCTCACGGACAGCCTCTCGTCGACGCAACGGCCCCTCACACGGGGGACACGATGCGATATCGACCCGTTGGGGGGCCAGCTTGAGGCCTCGCATCGTCGGCTTGGAGTGGCGGGAGTCCCGCTATTCCCACTCGATGGTGGCCGGCGGCTTCGACGAGATGTCGTAGGCGACCCGGTTGACGCCGGGAACCTCGTTGATCACCCGGGACGAGATGCGTTCCAGCACCTCGAACGGGAGGCGTGCCCAGTCGGCCGTCATGGCGTCGTCGCTGGTCACGGCCCGCAGGATCAGGGGGTAGGCGTAGGTGCGGCCGTCGCCTTGCACCCCGACCGACCGGATCCCCGGCAGCACCCCGAAGGTCTGCCACAGCTCCCGGTAGAGGCCGGCGCGGCGGATCTCCTCCAGCACCACGGCGTCGGCGGCCCGCAGCACGTCGAGGCGTTCCCTGGTCACCTCGCCGATGATGCGCACCGCGAGCCCGGGGCCGGGGAACGGCTGGCGCCACACGATCTCCTCGGGGAGCCCGAGCTCCTCGCCCACGGCCCGCACCTCGTCCTTGAAGAGGTCCCGTAGTGGTTCGATCAGGTCGAGCTCCATGTCCTCGGGCAGCCCGCCCACGTTGTGGTGGCTCTTGATCTTGGCGGCGTCCTTGGTGCCCGATTCGATGACGTCGGGATAGAGGGTGCCCTGCACCAGGAACCGGGCGTCGCTGATCTCGGAGGCGACCTCCTCGAAGACCCGAATGAAGGTCTCGCCGATGATCTTGCGCTTCTCCTCAGGGTCGGTGACACCGGCGAGGCCCTCGAGGAAGCGGTCCTCCGCCTTGACGTGCACCAGGTTGGTCCGGAAGGTGGAACGGAACGTCTCTTCCACCTGCTCGGCCTCACCCTGGCGCAGCAGCCCGTGGTCGACGAAGACGCACACGAGCTGATCCCCGATCGCCTTGTGGACGAGGGCAGCCGCCACCGACGAATCGACGCCGCCCGACAGTCCGCAGATGACCCGGTGCTCGCCGGCCTCGGCCCTGATCGCGGTGACCGACTGCTCGATGATGCCGACGTGGGTCCAGGTGGGGCGGGCCCCGCACGCCTGGGTGAGGAACTGCTTGAGGATCTCCTGGCCACGGGCGGTGTGGCGTACCTCGGGGTGGAACTGCACCCCGTAGAACCCCCGTTCCCGGTCTTCCATCGCCGCCACGGGTGAGTCGGCGGTGGCGGCGATGACCCGGAACCCCTCGGGCGCCGCGATCACCGTGTCGCCATGGCTCATCCACACCACCTGCCGC
>JASFUV010000082.1:0-5978 GCA_050050155.1 Acidimicrobiia bacterium
ACCCTTCTGTTGGCCCTGATCGCCAATGCGCTGCGTGATGCGTTGGCGGAGGCGTCGTCGGGTGCCGGCGATGACGTGGGGCCGAGCGACGACCGCCCGGCGGGACTCGACGTCGACGGCGCAGGCTCTCTGATGACCGTGCGCGGGTTGACCGTCGCGTATCCCGTGGGCGCCGGGCTTCACGAGGTCGTCCGCAGCACTTCGCTGCGGGTCGATCGCGGTGAGGTGGTCGGCTTGGTGGGCGAGTCGGGCTCGGGCAAGACGCAGACGGCGTACGCCATCTTGGGACTGCTCGCCGAAGGTGGGCGAGTCCTCAGCGGTTCGCTCGACTTCGCCGGTGACACGATCGAGCTGAATGACTCCGATGCAACGGGGGCGCTGCGGGGCCGGCGCATCGGGTACGTCCCGCAAGAGCCGCTGAGCAACCTGGCGCCGAGCTTCCGCATCGCGCGACAGCTCGTCGATCCGATGCGGTTGCACCTCGGCCTCGACCGCCGAGAGGCAACCAGGCGCGCCGGGGATCTGTTGGAGCGAGTCGGCATCTCCGAACCCGGCCGCATCCTGCGTTCGTACTCGCACGAGCTGTCGGGTGGTCTGGCGCAGCGGGTTCTCATCGCGGGGGCCGTCGCCTGCGATCCGGAGCTGCTCATCGCCGACGAGCCCACCACCGCGCTCGATGTCACCACGCAGGCGGAGGTGCTCGAACTGCTTCGAGGCTTGCAGCGGGAGCGGGGGATGGGCATGCTCCTCGTGACGCACAACTTTGGTGTCGTCGCCGACATCTGCGACCGGGTGGCGGTCATGTGCCACGGCACCATTCTCGAAGCGGCCTCGGCACAGGATCTCTTCGATGCCCCGCAGCATCCCTACACCCGTGAGTTGCTGGCGGCATCGCTCGAAGGCGGCCCGGCTCGGGCCCCCTACACCGGCTCCGGTGTGTCGTGAATCAGCCGCTCCTCGACGTCGCGGACCTGACGGTGGAGTTCAGGAGGGGATTCCGTCAGCCGCCGTTCGTCGCGGTCGACAGGGTATCGCTTGACGTGCGGCCCGGGGAGACGCTCGGTCTCGTCGGAGAGTCCGGGTCGGGCAAGACGACCATTGGCCGCGCCATCCTCGGTTTGACACCGATCGCCGGTGGCCGGATCACCTTCGCAGGCGCGGTGCTCACGAGCGACGATGGTCCGCCTCGCCGACAGCTGGCGCGAGATCTTCAGGCGGTCTTCCAGGACCCGTACTCCTCCCTCAATCCCATGATGACGGTAGGCGACATCCTGGCCGAGCCGTTGCAGGTGCAGGGAGTCGGTTCTCGGGAGGCCCGGCAGAGGGTGCAGGAGCTGCTCGATCAGGTTCGGCTCCCCACGAATGCCGCCCAGCGGTTGCCGAGGGAGTTCTCGGGTGGGCAGCGCCAGCGCATCGCGGTCGCGAGGGCTCTTGCCCTCGCCCCCAAGCTCATCGTGTGTGACGAGCCCGTGAGCGCCCTCGACTTGACGACGCAGGCCCGAGTGCTCGACCTGCTCGTCGACATCCAGGAGCAGACCGGTGTCGCCTACCTCTTCATCTCGCACGATCTGTCGGTGGTGCGCCACATCAGCCATCGGGTCGCGGTGCTGCTCCGGGGCCGGATCGTGGAGGCGGGGGACTGTGAAGAAGTGACCTCCGATCCGAAGGAACCGTACACCCAACGGCTTCTGGCGGCCTCTCCCGTCGCCGACCCTCGCCTCCAGGCGGAACGGCGTCGCGCCTGGCTGGAGCTCACTCGGCCGTCCTGAACCGGCAGCGGCGGACCGCCGCCTCAGCGGCTGGTCGCCGCCATCTGCGCTTCCCACTCCTGGCGGGTGACCCGGGCGCAGGTTCCGTTGACCTCGTCCCAGAAGGCGTCGCAGCTTCCGTTGAGCCGGTACTCGACCGACGAGATGGTGGAGAACTGGAACACGTTGGCGTTGAGGGTCGACACCAGCGCCCGGGCGCCGTCGTCGGTGGCGGCGGAGGGACCGAAGAGCCCCTCGCCGATGTCGACGATGGCGTCACCGGCGTTGAGGCTGACGCTGAGGAAGGATCCCTCCGAATCGGGCCCGAAGGGGGAGCGGAACCCCTCGCCCTGTTCCTCGGCGTCGGGCCCCTTGACCATCTCGGTCAGGGTCGTGGTGAGCACCAGCTCGGTGTTCGGCACCGCCCGGTACGCCCACACCTGGTCGGTGGCGATGGGGCTCAGCCCGCACGGGTAGTAGACCCGCAGCAGGGTGTCGCCGTCTAGCGACGGCCGGGTGTCCGTGCAGGAGGCGTCGACCAGGACGGTGGTGGAGGTGCTGGTGCTGGAGGTGGCGTCGCCGTCGGTGGTCGAGGTCGTTCCCGCGGGGTTCGTGGTCGTCGTCTCGTCGCCGGGGATGGTGAGCGAAGGACCGGGGACGGTGTCCGACGCCCCCTCCTCGGGCGGCGCCAGCACCTTGAGGAAGGCGGTCACGGCGACAAGCGCCAGCACCACCGACACCAGGGCGATCAGGATGCGTTGGATCAGTTCCAGCGTCCGTGGCGACACGGCACCCCTTCGATCGTTGCTCGGTGGGGACGGCCCACCCTACCGTGATCCGGAAGCTGCATTGGGCTTTGCATGCGAAGCTGAAACGCTGCGCCGGGTCCGCCGGGTTCCCACCCCGGCTACACCCAGGCCATCGCCTGGTAGCGGCGCCGCTCCACCCGCCACTCGTTGTCGAGCAGTCCCCACACGGTGTGATCCAGCCAGCGGTCCCCGATCTTGACTTCACCGCGGAGGGTCCCTTCGAGCAGGAAGCCGAGCTTCTCGGCCACCCGTTCCGAGGCCCGGTTCCCGACCGCGATCCGCATCGTGACGCGGTGGAGTCGCAACTCCTCGAAGGCGACGGCGAGCACGTGGGCGGTGGCCTCGGTGCAGATGCCGCGGCCGGCCTCGTCGCTGCGCACCCAGTAGCCGATCTCGCCCACCCGGTTCGGCTTTGACGTGTACCACACCGAGACGTTGCCGAGATGGCGATTCGGGACGTCCGGGCGCCGGATGGCGAAGTCGTAGGCCCGTCCCTCGGCCCAGGCCGCGATCGAGTCGCGCACGAACTGCTGTGACACGGCCTTGGTGTAGTGGACGTTGGCCCACGGCAGCCAGCGGGCGAGTTCGGGCAGCGATGCCAGCACCGCCTCGTCGACCGCGGCGACGTCGCGGCGCCGGAACGGCCGCAGTTCGAGGTGGGGGGTGAGCCGTGATCGCTGGCCCAACTGGACGCTCATGTGGGGAGCCTATCGCCTTGGGGAGGCACCGTGGAGGCAGGGGACGAGGGGGCCCTATCGTGGGGCACCGAATGCCGAGAATATGGGACGTGCTCGCCGACCTGCCCCCTGTGGCGCACCCCGCCGGGGCGCGAGCCGCGGTGCTGGTGCCGCTCTACGAGGACGGGGAGGGGACGGCCCGGGTGGTGATGACGAAACGGCCCGACGACATGCCGACCCACCCCGGCGACGTCGTGTTCCCCGGTGGGCACATGAGCGACGGGGAGGGCCCGGTGCGGGCCGCGCTGCGGGAAGCGGCCGAGGAGGTGGGCATCCCGCCTGCGTCGGTGGCGGTCATCGGGGGGCTCACCCCGCTCACGACCCGGAACCGCGACACTCTCATCGTTCCGGTGGTGGCCCGGATCTCGCGGCCCTCCGAGCTGCGGCGGGATCCCCGCGAGGTGGACGCCATCTTGGAGCCGTCTCTCGACGATCTGCTCGACGAGTCCCGGTGGCGGAGCGCCGACTACGAGGGCCACCGGCTCTGGTTCTTCGAGTTTCCGGTGGGGACCTTGTGGGGGGCGACCGCCTTCATGGTGCGGGAGCTGCTCGGCGTCATCCGGCACGGCATGGGCGTCGCGCGGTAACGTCGGATTTCCGACGTTCGACGAAAGGACGAACCATGTCCGGCATCCGTACCGTTGGCGCGGCGGCGGCCACCTTGCTCCTCGCCATCGCCGCCTTCCAGATCGCTCTGGCCGCAGGGGCTCCCCTCGGCTTCATGGCGTGGGGAGGGGGCCAGGACGACGTCCTCCCGGCCGGCTACCGGTTGGCGAGTGCCGCCTCCGCCGTGGTGCTGGTGGTGGCGGCGCTCATCGTGCTGGCCCGGGCCGGGTTCGACACCCCGTGGCCGCAGCCGGCGGGCTGGCTGGGAATCGCCTGCTGGGTCATCGCCGTGTTCATGGCGTTCAACACGTTCACCAACCTGGCGTCGAAGAGCAACTGGGAGCGGTTCACGTTCGGGCCGGCCACCATCGCCCTGGTGGTGCTCAGCGTCATCCTCGCCCGCTCCGGCCCCGGCGGCCGCTGACCGCATCGCATCGCCGGAACGATCCCGCTCAGACCGGCGGTGCCAGCTCGTCGATGAGGCTCCACAGCCGGTCGACGTGGCGCTGCTCGGTGGTGGTCTGGCCCACCGTGACCCGGATCGCCGCCTGGTTACGCAAGGTGGTGGGGCTCACCGCCACCACACCCGAGTCGTTGAGGGCGTTCGCCAGCGCCGCGGTGGCGTCGTCGCCGGCGACGTGGCGGAACACGACCAGCCCGAACGGGTGGGGGGCGACGAGGGCGAACCGTTGGTCGGCTTCGAGCCGTGCCGCCAGGCCCTGCGCCATCTCGATGTGGTGGCGGATGTGGTGCTGGAGCCCCTCGACGCCGTAGTGGCGGAGCACGAACC
The DNA here is from genome assembly GCA_050050155.1 of Acidimicrobiia bacterium. GTDB lineage: Bacteria > Actinomycetota > Acidimicrobiia > Spongiisociales > UBA5794 > CAYQEC01. Next base: position 4,691 of record JASFUV010000082.1, read on the forward strand.
ACAGCTTGAGGGCCCGGAAGCGCCGTCCCAGCGGGACGTGCCAGTCCCGGTAGTCGATCACCTCGCCGGATTCGCTCGCCTTGTTGCGCAGGTAGGGAGGCAGGATGCTCATCGTCTCGATGAGCGGGGCCCGGTCGGCCACGAAGTAGGCGGAGCAGTCGAAGTTGGTGAACAGCCACTTGTGCGGGTTGAAGCCGTAGCTGTCGACCAGCTCGATGCCGTCCTGGTAGTGGCGGAACTCGGGGCAGATCATGGCGTTGCCGGCGTAGGCGGCGTCGACGTGGCACCACATGCCCTCGTCCCGGGCGATGGTGGCGATGGCGCGCACCGGGTCTACCGCGGTGGTGGCGGTGGTGCCCACGGTGGCGGCGACGAAGGCGGGGAGCAGGCCGTCCTCCCTGTCGGCTGCGATCGTCTCCTGGAGCCGGTCGGGGCGCATGGCGAACACGTCGTCGGTCTCGATGATGCGGATGTGGCGGTAGCCGGCGATGCGGGCGCTCTTCTCCACCGACGAGTGGGTCTGGTCGGAGGCGTACGCCACCAGGTCGTCGTGGGTGCCGCCCCCCGCCGCCAGCTGGCGGGCGGTGACGAGGGAAACGTGGACGCCGTCGGAGGCGCTCATCTGGATCACGCCGCCCCCGGGACCGGTGGTCTTCCAGGTCGCCGGGAGGCCGAGGAGGTCGACGAGCCAGTCCATCACGGCCGATTCGATCTCGGTGGCGGCCGGACTCGTCGACCACAGCATGCCTTGGACGGCGAGACCGGAGGCGACCATCTCACCCAGGATCGACGGGGGCGAGGAGTTGGCGGGGAAGTAGGCGTACCAGTTGGGTGACTGCCAGTGGGTGATCCCGGGCAGGACGACCTCGTCGAGGTCCGCCAGCACGTCGTCGAACGATTCCGGCTGTTCGGGGGCGTGGTCGGGGAGGGCGTGGCGCACGCTGCCGGGGGTGGCGCGGGACATGACGGGGCGGTCCTCGACGGTGGCGAGGTAGTCGGCGATCCAGTCGACGACCTGGTAGCCGCGGCGCCGGAACTCGTCGAGGGGCATGTGGTACGACTCGGTCATGTGCTCATCTCCCGCGGCGACGCCATGCCGGCAACCTAGTGCCCCCCACGCCCGTCCAGACCCTGGGAGGGTCGCGGTCGCCCCCATGCACCCAACCCAGGGCTCCAGTACACGGTTTCACGGCCTCTCGGCCCACAGTTCGGCGTCCTCTCCTGAACCGTGGGCCCCAGTACACGGTTTTGCGGCCTCTCAACCCTGGGTTGGAGGCATCAGTCGCCG
>JASFUV010000083.1:0-5966 GCA_050050155.1 Acidimicrobiia bacterium
CCAGGATGCGCGGCACCCGGAAGTACGGCCCTTCCGTGTCGGGGGCCTGCGACAGCACCGTGTCTCGATCCAACGAGGGGGTCACCTCGTCGTCGCGGAAGGCGTTCGTCATCGGGAGCGGATGCGAGGTGGGCTCCACCCCTTCGGTGGGAAGGGCCTGCACCCGCTCGGCGTGCTCGAGGATGACGCCGAGCTGGCGGCCGTACAGCTCCAGCTCCTCGTCGCTGAGGGCGATGCGGGCGAGACGGGCCACCTTGGCGATATCGATGTCGACAGGCATGACCTGCGATGCTACCCGAGGCTCCGCCCGCCTCCGCCACACCCCGTCCGGTGAGCGCTACTCGGTGAGGAAGGAGTGCAGCGCCCCGTACGCCTGGTGCACGTTGGCGAGCGCCACCGACTCCTCTGCCTGGTGCGCCTGGAGAGGCTCCCCCGGCCCGTAGTTGACGGCGGGGATGCCGCGGGCGCTGAGGCGGGCCACGTCGGTCCACCCCTGCTTCGCCATCCGGGGGCCTCCGAGGACCTGCTCGAACCGGGCGAGGTACTCGTTGTTCTCCGGCACGGCCCCGGCCGGCGCCCGGTCCTTGACCACGATGTGGTCGGCGGCGGCCGCCACCTCCCGCAGCCGCGCCTCGGCCTCGGTCAGCGAGTACACCGGCGGGAAGCGGTAGTTGAGGTTGACGGTGAAGGTGGCAGGAAGGACATTGGTGGCGATCCCGCCGTCCGCCTTCGTCACCGAGAACACCTCGTTGAACTCGAGCCCGTCGAGGTCGACCCGCTGCGGCTCGCGGCGGTGCATCTCGGCGAGCCAGGCACCGGCCTTCGTCACCGCGTTCTCCCCGAGCCATGGACGGGCGCTGTGGGCGGCCTTCCCCTCGAAGATCACGTCGGCGTTGAGGGCGCCGTTGCAGCCCAGTTCGAGGCGCCCGTTGGTGGGCTCCATCACGATGGCGAGGGCGCTGTCGTCGAGCCACGGGGTACGGGCGAGCACCGTCTCCAGGCCGTTCTGCTCGACCGGGCCCTCCTCCCGGTCGTAGAACACCGCGACGACGTCGTAGGGGCCGCTGCGGACCTCGTCGTCCTCCATGAGATGGATCATCACCGCAAGCCCGGACTTCATGTCGGACGTGCCGAGCCCGTACATGCGGTCCCCGTCGATGCGGGGCGCCGCGTTGTCCTGCTCGGGGACCGTGTCGAGGTGCCCGAAGAGGGTGATGAGCGGGCGCCCTGTCTGCTGGCCGACGACGAGGGCGTTGCCGACCCGGTTCACGGCCTGCATCGTCCACAGCGGCAGCATCCGCTCCGCCACCGCGGTGCAGATCCTGCCCTCGTTGCCGGTGACCGAGGGGATCGACACCAGATCGAACAGCGTCTGGTGGAGTGGATTCATACCTGCACTCCAAACACCCGGAGGGCCTCGTTGAGCGATGTCTTGCGATCGGTCGACGCCGAGCGCCGCCCGATGATGAGGGCGCACGACAGATCGTACTTGCCGGCAGGGAACTCCTTGGGTCGCGTCCCCGGCACCACCACCGCGTTGGCGGGGACCCGGCCACGCATCTCGACCGGCTCGTCGCCGGTGACATCGATGATCGGCGTCGACGACGTGATGGTCGTGTTGGCGCCCAGCACCGCCCCCTCCTCGATGAGGGTCCCCTCCACCACGATGCAGCGGGAGCCTATGAAGGCGCCGTCCTCGATGATGACCGGCCGGGCGGAGAGCGGCTCGAGCACCCCGCCGATGCCGACGCCGCCCGAGAGGTGGACGTGGCGGCCGATCTGGGCGCACGACCCCACCGTGGCCCAGGTGTCGACCATCGATCCCGTCCCGACCCGGGCGCCGATGTTGACGTATCCGGGCATGACAACCACGCCGGGCTCGCAGAATGCCCCGTAGCGGATCGTCCCGGGCGGCACCACCCGGATCCCGGCGGCGGCGAGATCGTGCTTGGTGGGGATCTTGTCGTGGTATTCGAATGGGCCGACCTCGAAGGTCTCCAACTCGGCGAGCCTGAAGTAGAGGAGGATCGCCTGCTTGACCCATTCGTGGACGATCCACTCCCCGTCGATCTTCTCCGACACCCGCACCTCGCCGCGGTCGAGGGCGGCGATGGTGCGCTCCACCGCGCCGGCCGCGTCCTGGAGGGTCTCCAGGTCGGCGAACGCCGCCTCGATGAGGGTCCGGTCGCCGCTCATGCCAGGCACTGTCGCACCACCTCCACCGCGGCTCGGCATTCCTCGGCGGTGGGAACGAGAGCGAGCCGCAGGTATCCCTCGCCTCCCTTCCCGAAGAACCTCCCCGCCGACACCACGACGCCCCCGTCGAGGAGCCGTTCGGTGGCAGCGAGGTCGTCATCGACCGCCACCCAAAGGTAGAGCCCGGCGTGGGAGGCGACCGTCTCCAGCCCGATGGCGGCGAAGGCGTCGCGCAGAATGCGCCGCTTCTCGGCGAAGATCTCCCGCCGCCGTGCCGGGTGGGCGTCGTCGCTCCAGGCGGCGGCGGCCGCCGCCTGCACGAAATCGGGCGAGGCAGTGCCGGTGGCGGTGCGCAGCTTCTTGAGGGCGGCGATCGCCTCCGGGTCGCCGACGACGGCGCCGGACCGGTATCCGGTCATGCCGGAGCGTTTCGAGCAGGAAAGGAAGCTGAGGACCCCGGAGGCACCGGGACCGGCCGCCTGCAGCACCGAGGCGGGACCGTCGGGAAAGGCGTCCGGCTCGTAGACGTCGGCGTAGCACTCGTCGGAAAGCAGCAGCACGCCGGCGTCGCGGGCCCGATCCACCAGCAGGCCCAGGTCGTCGCGGGAGGTCACGGCGCCGGTCGGGTTGTGGGGGGTGCAGATCCACAGCAGCCGGGCCCGCTCCCACACCTCGTCCGGCACCTGGTCGGGACGGAGCACGAAGTCGCCGGAGAGCACCACCGGACGGGTGGTGGCCCCGGCGAAGCGGGCGCCCCTCTCGTAGATCGGGTAGCCGGGCGTGCCGTACACGACGACATCGCCTGCGGCCCGGTCGACGAAGGCGAGGGGGGTGCTGAACACCGCCTCCTTGGCGCCGGAGGTGGGCATGACCTGGGTCTCAGGATCGACCGTCACCCCGAAGCGGCGCTGCACGTACCCGGCGACCGCCTCCCGCAACGCGCCGGTGCCGGCGGTGAGGGGGTATTGGGAGACGGCGGGGACCGCCTGGCGCAGCGTCTCCGGGATGAACGCGGGGGTAGGTTCCCGCGGGTCCCCGATCGAGAAGTCGACGACGGTGCGGCCTGCGGCGCGCATGGCGTGGGCCCGCTCTTGCACGAGGGCGATGGGGTACGCCCCCAGCTCTGCCAGGACCGGGTTGAGTCGCATGCCGCCACGCTAGTTGGTCGGATCGCCACATCGGTCCCGCCCGGCACCGTCCGGGTCGCTCCCCCCCGGCCGTAAGATCGCGCCGTGAGTTCCAACGGCTACCGGCTCGTCTTCGCCCTCCTCGGCCTCGCCCTCGCCGCGGTGGTGATCTGGGTGGTGGCGGTGGCGCCGAAGGGACGCGATGTGGCGCTGCCCGCCGCGGTGGAGCGTGTCTCCCCCGCCGACGGTGACACCGTGCTGCGCCAGATCGGGCTCGTGATCGACATGCAGCCCGGCTACGCCATCGAACTGTACGTCGACGGGACTCTCATCCCGTCGGGGGAGATCCGTTCCACCGCCACCGGACGGTTCGAGTGGTCGCCGGGCCCCGACGCGACCTTCCCGGAATGGACGCCCGGGGTGCACGCGGTGCACCTCACGTGGGATCGGGCCACCGACCTTCCCGATCCCGGGGAGCTCAGCTGGACGTTCCGGGTTCAGTAGGGATCGCGCCGGGTCCCTCGGCGAGGACCCGCCGGAACGTCGCCTCGTCGATGACGGGCACCCCCAGCGATTCGGCCTTGCGGACCTTGGAGCCGGGCGCCTCGCCGGCGACGACCGCGGTGGTGCGCCCCGACACCGAGCCGGTCACCTTGCCGCCCCGTTCCTCGACCGCCGCCTTCGCCGCCTCGCGGCTCGATTCCCGCAACGTCCCGGTGAGGACGAGGGCGATCCCCTCCAGCAGGGTGGAGGAGGCGCCCTCGGGCTCGGGGTCGGCGAGGCGCACCCCGGCCGCCTCCAGCTTGGCGACCAGCTCCGTGTTGGCGGGGTCGGAGGCCCAGTCGCGGATGGATGCCGCGATCTCCGGACCGATCCCGTCGATGGCGGTGATCTCGTCGTCGCCGGCCGCCAGCAGCCGGGGCAGGCTGCGGAACTCGCGGGCGAGGACCCGGGCCACGGTCCCCCCGACGTGGGGAATGCCGAGGGCGGTGAGGAGGCGCCCGACGGGCCGGTCGCGGGCGGCGTCGATGGCGTCCATGAGGTTGTCGACCGACACCTCCCCCCATCCTTCGAAGCCGAGGAGCCGATCCCGGTCGAGGGTGAACAGGTCGGCGGGATCGGCGATGAGGCCCTCCCGCAGCAACAGGTCGACGGTCTTGTAGCCGAGGCCTTCGATGTCCATGGCGCCGCGGGATCCGAAGTGGGCGAGGTATTCGCGCAGCCGCGACGGGCAGGCGTAGCCGCCGGTGCAGCGGGCCTTCGCCTCCCCTTCCGGGAGCACGATCGGGTTGCCGCAGAACGGGCAGTCGGTCGGCATGTGCCACTTGCGGCGGCCGGAGGGCCGGGTCGCCAGCACAGGACCGACCACCTCCGGAATGACGTCGCCGGCGCGGCGCACGATGACGGTGTCGCCGGGACGGACGTCCTTGCGGTGCACCTCCCCTTCGTTGTGGAGGGTGGCGGTGCTGACGGTGACGCCGCCCACGAAGACCGGCTCGAGGACGGCGTAGGGGGTGACGGCGCCGGTCCGCCCGACGTTGATCTCGATCGCATCGAGCCGGGTGGTCTTCTCCTCGGGCGGGAGCTTGTAGGCGACCGCCCAGCGAGGGCTCTTGGCGGTGAATCCGGCGGCCTGCTGGTCGGACAACTCGTCGACCTTGACGACGATGCCGTCGATCTCGTAGTCGAACTCGTGGCGGTGCCGCAGCGTGTCGGCGACGTAGCGGTCCACCGCCTCGAGGTCGGCGACGACCGCGGTGGCGGGGTTGACCCGCAGCCCGAGGTCGGCGAGCCACTCCAGCGCCTCATGATGGCTGTCGAGGGCGGGCCCGCCTTCGAGGTACCCGACCTGGTACATCCAGGTCGACAGCTTGCGGGAGGCGGTCATCGCCGGGTCCTTCTGGCGGACCGACCCGGCGGCGGTGTTGCGGGGGTTCACGTAGGGGCGAAGCCCCTGTTCGGCCTGGCGGGCGTTGAGGTCCTCGAAGGCGGAGACCGGCATGTAGATCTCGCCCCGCACCTCGATCACCGCCGGTGGGTCGCCGTGGAGGCGCAGCGGCACGGCGTCGATGGTGCGCACGTTGGCGGTGATGTCCTCCCCGATCACCCCGTCGCCGCGGGTGGCGCCTTGGGTGAGGACGCCGTCGACGTAGGTGAGGGACACCGCAAGCCCGTCGATCTTCAATTCGCAGACGTACCCGGCCGGTTCCCGCCCCAGGATCCGGACCAGACGGTCCCGCCAGGCGTGGAGACCCTCGGTGGAGTCGACGTTGTCGAGCGAGAACATCCGCTCCCGGTGCTCGACAGGGGCGAACACGTCCGCCATCGGCGCCCCGACCCGCCGGGTCGGGGAATCGGGGGTCACCAGCTCGGGATGGTCCGCCTCGAGGGCGAGCAACTCGTTGAAGAGGGCGTCGTACTCGGCGTCGGAGATCACCGGGGAGTCGAGCACGTGGTAGCGGTGCAGGTGGAAGCGGACCTGCTGGCGCAGCTCCTCGATCCTCGTCTCGATGTCCACCGGGCTCACCCGTCGCTCCTGCCGGTCGCTCGGGGCGTACGCTACCGGGCGCGGGCGACACGGGGCGGGTTCCCGCCGCGTCTCACGCGGCCGCCGGTATCCCGCCGATCGTGCCTCCGCCGAGG
>JASFUV010000084.1:0-5859 GCA_050050155.1 Acidimicrobiia bacterium
TCTGACAAAGCCGCCGTCGTCGTCGGTCTCGGCGAGATGGGCGGCGTGTTCGCCCGGGCGCTGCTGCGGGCGGGACACCCGGTGTTCCCGGTGCGGCGCGGCGACGACCCGGATGCGCTGGCGGGGCAGCTCCCCGACCCCGTGATCGCCCTGGTGACCGTCGCCGAGGCGGATCTCGACGCGGTCCTCGCCACCCTTCCCGCCGTGTGGCGCCCCCACGCCGGCCTGGTCCAGAACGAGCTGCTACCGCGTGACTGGAAGGTCCACCGCCTCCCCGCCCCCACGGTGGCCGTGGTGTGGTTCGAGAAGAAGCCGGGTCGGCCCGTAACCCCGATCCTTCCCACCCCGATCGGGGGCGTGGGAGCCGGTCTACTGACCGAGGCCCTCTCCGGCATCGGGATCCCCGCAGTCGCAGTCGACGACGAGGCGCGGCTCCTGTTCGAGCTGGTACGCAAGAACCTCTACATCCTCACCACCAACATCGCGGGTCTCGTTGCCGGGGGCACCGTCGGGGCGCTGTGGCACGACCATCGCCCCCTCGCCACCGAGGTCGCCTCCGAGGTGCTCGACCTGCAGGAGTGGCGCTGCGGGACCACCCTCGACCGGGACGCGTTGATGGCCGGCATGGTCGAAGCCATCGAGGCCGACCTCGAGCACGGCGCCACCGGCCGCAGCGCCCCACTCCGGCTGGCGCGGGCACTCCGCCATGCCGCCGAGGCCGGGATCGCGGTGCCGCGCCTCGCCGCCATCCAGACCACCGTGGAGACGCCGGCCGGTGGCGGCGGTTCGTAACTGCAGGCGGCAATGACACGCATCGATGGCCTCCGCTCGGTATCGTGCGGGACGAAACCGCTCAACGGCAGAAATCTCGCGTCCGATGTGTGAGCAGAGCCGACCCGACTGGTGCCCCGATGCCCCGTAGGTTCTCCATCGTCTTCGCCGCCCTCCTCCTGGGCGCGATGGCGCTGGTCGCCACCACCGCCGCTTCCGCCGGATCGTTCCAGACCGACGACGCCGCCGACGACGCCGGTGACGAGCCGGTCGTCGCCGCATCGCTCGTCATGGGCGAGGTGTGGGGAGGTGCCGGAATCGACGTCACCGTCGACACGCTCTTCGCCGACGAATCACCCGAGGCGATCGCCACCGGCGCCAGCGAAGTCCTCATCGGCGTCTCCCTACGCAACAGCGGCGCCGTGGCCATCCCCTTCGATGCCCAGGCCCTGGGCCGGGACCGGGCACTGCGCCTCACGCTGATCGACGGGGCCGGCGACCGCTACCCCGTTGACCTGCTCCACCCCGGCGCCAACGCCGCCACCGGCGCCGACGTCTCCTGGATCGAGGCCGGCCTGGCCGCCCGCGCCACCGTTGGCTTCTCGGTTCCCACCGATCGCACCGAGGTCATGGACGTCGAACTGAGCGTGGACGGCATCGCCGTCGCCGTGTGGGACCTCACCACACCGGAGGCGGGCGTGTTCTGGGCCGCTCCCTCCCTCGCCACCGTCCACCTCGACGACACCGTGACCTGGAGCGACGGGGTGACCGTGGTGCCGCTCGAACTCGGGTCCCTCCAATGCGGCGACCCCTCCATCGAGCCCGTCGCCCAGATCGTCGCGGTGACCTTCGAGGTCACCAACGACACGCCCGACATGGTGCCGTGGCCCGCCACCGAAGGCCCGGTGCCGGCCGCCGTCGCCCAATGGTCGGACGGGGGCGCCGCGCAGCTGTCGCTGGAGACCGGGTACGACGACCTGTGGAAACGGTCCGACGCCACGGTGTACCTGCCGCCGTTCTCGGTCACCGAACAGTCCCTCGTGTTCGCGGCCCCCCGAGACGGCCGCCTCGTCGATCCAGACGCGCTCCCCTACGGCGTCTGGCTCGGCCCGCCCGACGGTACCCCGGTGTGGCTCGATCTGGCCGCCGCGCAGGCCACCGTCGGCGTCGACCCCGCGTTCTGCGATCTCGGGTTCCAGGGAGCGCCGGTTCCGTACGCCTACTCTCCGGGCCCCAAGTACCGGGTCGGGGGCGAGGGCCCGTTCGCCGACATCGCCGCCAAGGACAACACGGCCCGCGCCCTGATCAACAGCGTGCTGGCAGGAGCGAGCGTCCTCTACGACGACTACAACGAGACCTTCGCCGCCGCCACCCAGAGCCGCCTCGAGAGCAGGGTCCCCAACGTCACCATCGTCAACCACACGGCCGGTACCTCCCCGTCGGGGACCGTGGGAACCGTCTACTGGGACGACGACTCGTCCGACCGCGACTTCTTCTACGTGATCACCCGCAGCGCCTCCGGCACCTGGTTGTGCGCAGGCGCCACCGCCGGCCGGGTTCCGGTGCGGGCGGAGGGATCGACCGCCGAACTCGCAGGCGAGGTCTGCTTCCCGGACGCCTGGGAGTGAGCAGGACCGTCTCCTCGGCGGGCGGCCCGCCTCAGCCCAGGACCAGGTAGGGCTCCCACGACGGGTCGGGGATGGCGCCGGTCGCCACCAACACCCAGCTGTGCTGACGAGGCGCCACCGGCTTGCGGTGGAGATGGAGACCCGCCTCCTCCGGGGTACGGCCCCCCTTGCGGGTGTTGCAGCGCCGGCAACACGCCACGACGTTCTCCCAGGTGTGGAGCCCCCCTTGGGACTTGGGCACGACATGGTCGAGATTCTCCGCAGGGCGGCCGCAGTATTGGCAATGGTGGCCGTCTCGCAGGAACACGGCGCGCCGGTTGAGCGGGACCCGGCGGGCGTACGGCACCCGCACGTAGTGGCGGAGCCGAATCACCGACGGGGCGGGGAAATCGATGCGCTCGGAATGCCACACCTTGCCGTTGGAGGCGACCACGTCGGCGCGGTCGCGCAGGACGAGCACGATCGCCCGCCTCACCGGAACGACCGACAGCGGTTCGTTCGACGCATTGAGCACGAGGGCCCTCGCCATGACGGCAGGCTACCAGCGACGGTCCAGCGGTCCGACGCCGGGGGCGTGGCGGCGGCCCGGATGGCCGCCTCGCCCATCCCCAGTGATTGATCTCCTCCGACCACGCTGCGAGACTGAGGCGCCACGGAACGGAGAAGTGCTGTGCGGGTCGTCGGGTATGTCCGGGAAGCCACCGGGATGGAAACCGGTCAGCCTGCCTTCGCCCAATCCGAGAAGATCCGTCGCTGGGCCGCCAACACCGGGCACCAACTCGTCGCCATCTGCCAGGACGTCCGCACCCCGGGGCGCGCCCTCGGACGGGAGGGGTTCCGCGCCATGGTCGGCATCGTCGCCGCCGGGCAGGCCGACGGCGTCATCGTGCCCGACCTGTCGGCACTGTCGGCGGACAAGGTCACCCAAGAAGTCGTCATCTGGGACCTGCGGCGCCGCGAGGTGGCGGTGCTCTCGGCCGACGACGACGAATCCGAACAGCTCGCCGACCCGCCCCGCGATCAGCTCCGGCTCATCGTGCGCGACGTGCTCGCCAAGGCGACCCGCCACGAGGAGAGCCTCGCCTTCCTCAGTGAACTGCCCCCGACCCATCCCGAACCGGTGATCACCCTGGAGGACTCGTCCGACGTGATCGTCGAGCTGATTCCCGCTCCCGCCACCGCCGCCCTCCCGCAGGAGATCCTCAAACCGGCTCGGTGAGCGCCATCCACGCCGCCTGGGCTACCGCGAAGGAACGGCCCGCCTCCACCACCGCGGCCCCGGCCCGGTACGCGGCGCCCCCGACCTCGATCACGACGGTGACGCTATGGGCGTCGCCCACCGTCTCGTCGTGAATCCCCACCACCTGCGGCGGCGGGTTCGCCCCCACCAGGTCGGCGACAGCCGCCACCACCGCCTCGTCGAGACCCTTCCCGGTGGAACGAGCCTGGCGCTCGACTCGGGAACCGTCCCGGCCCACCACCTGCACCATCACGCCGGTCCCCCCCTCCTCCACCGTCACCACGTCGAGGACCGGAGGTGAGATCGGCCGCGACACCGGAACCGGCTCCTCCGTGTCGGACCCTTCGTCGGACGGGGTCGCCTCCGGAGGCACCACCACGGTGCGGTGGCCGGTGGCACCCTCCCGGCCGCCTTGGGGGAACGCCACCACCGAGGCGGCGCCCGGCGGCGGAGGAGGGCCGGCAGTGGGGATCGGGTTCGGTGTCACCGTCGAACGCATCCCGTGGGTCGCCAGCACCCGCTGCACCGCCACGCCCACCCGATCCGGATCCGCTCCGGCGGCGAGCTGGACGCGCACCCCGGACACCCCGCCGTCGTCATCGAGTTCGGCCCCGTCGATGCCGGGAATGGCCAGCAGCTCGTCGCGGAGGGAATCGGCGGCCACGGTCACGCTCTCCTCGCCGCCGGCGACACCCGCTGGCGGCGCCGCCAGCGCAGGTACGCCACCAACTCGTCGGGTGAGGGCGACCCATCCGGGTCGCCGTAGGCGGTCAGCATCCGCCACCGCACATAGGCACGATCGGGATTCGGCAGGAACGGGGGACGCCGCCACCATCCCCGGCGCGAGAACGCGGCAAGAGTGCGCACCCCCTCAATCCAGAGAGAGGGCCGCCGTCCGACAGCCCAAGCAGCACCCCACGACCACATTGGAACGCATCGTACCGCGGTGCCGTTGTTCGGGGCGGATTCCAAAACCAGGGCTCACTGATATCCTTCGGGAGCCGCAGCGGACGATGCAGCAAGGAGCACTCGTGACGGTCACCGCCCAGCACCTGCACTGGTACAGGCAGCACTTCGATGCCATCGCCGACAACATCGAGCGGGTCATCCAGGGCAAGCGCGAGACGATCGAGCTGACCACCACGTGTCTGCTGTCCGGTGGCCACCTCCTCATCGAGGACGTCCCCGGCGTCGGGAAGACCCTCCTGGCGAAGTCGCTGGCCCGCTCCATCGACTGCAGCTTCCAGCGCATCCAGTTCACGCCCGACCTCCTCCCCTCCGACGTCACCGGGGTGTCGGTGTGGGACCGCGACTCGTCGCACTTCGTGTTTCGTCCCGGCCCCGTGTTCGCCAACGTCGTCCTCGGCGACGAGATCAACCGGGCCAGCCCCAAGACCCAGTCGGCGCTGCTCGAAGCCATGGAGGAGCACCAGGTCACCGTCGACGCCGTGACCCGGCCCCTCGGCCCCCCGTTCATGGTCGTCGCCACCCAGAACCCGATCGAGCACGAAGGCACCTACCCGCTCCCCGAAGCCCAGCTCGACCGGTTCATGATGCGGCTCACCATGGGATACCCGGAACGGGACAAGGAGCTGGAAATGCTCCACGCCCACGGCGATCACTCCATCTACGAGGATCTCGCTCCCGTCGTCACCGGCACCGACGTGGTCCGGATGGCCGACATCGCCCGCCACATCCACGTCGCCGACGTGATCGGCTCGTACCTCGTCGACCTCTCCGAAGCGTCCCGCAACGACCCCGACGTGCTCCTGGGGGCATCCCCCCGGGCGACGCTGTTCCTGCAGCGGGCCGCCCGCACCCATGCCGCCAAGCAGGGACGGGAGTACGTGGCCCCCGACGACGTCAAGGCGATGCTGCATCCGGTCCTCAACCACCGCCTGATCCTGCGGCCCGAGGCCCAGATGCGCGGCGTCACCGTCGCCGACGTCGTCGAGGGGATCCGGGCCGGCGTCGTCGTTCCGGGAACCCGGGCGGCGGTCTGATGCCCACCACTCGAGGCTGGGCGGCTCTCGGAGCGGCACTGGCGCTCGTCATCTTGTGGGTCGTCTTCGGCGAGCAGCTCCTCCTCGCCGCCGCTTTCTTCCTCGTGCTCTCGGTGCTGCTCGGTGTGCTGTCGGTGCGGCGGGCCGCCCCTCGGATCACGGTGGAACGCACCATCACCCCGTTCCAGGTGCATGACGGCGACCGGGCCATCGTCGA